>NZ_JBEORF010000002.1:0-259399 GCF_040302125.1 Nocardioides sp. NPDC127514
TTCGCCGGCCGCCTTCGGCGGTCCTGGACTCCGGACCAGATCGAGAAAAAACTTGGCTGGCTATCGGGGCGGCGGCCCGGGTGTGGCGCAGCGGATTCTTGCTTGGGACGGGTGATGTTGATGGGGTGGGAAGGTGGCCCTTCGGGCCACTTAGCATCCACAGAAACGATGCCGTTCGCTTACCGCGAAAACAGCCGTTGACCAGGGAAAATAGATGGCCAAGCAGGCGTTAGGAGCGTAGAATCGGACACATCACAGCACACCTCTGAAGGAGAGGGCAGCGATGAGTCTCGGGCGTTCGATCGACCCCTGGGGCACCGACCCCGGTGATGCGATTGACGCTGCCCTGGCCGCCATCGAGGCCGCCCTCCAAGAGTTGCTGGCAACCGATCCCGCCTATTGGCGCACCGGCCAGAAGAAGGACCTGCTCGAGCGGCTGGAGAAGCTCCAGGCCCAGCAAGCCGCATTGAAGCTGCGGGTGCTCGCCACGGCCGGCGACATCGCCGAAGAGACCGGTGCCAAAGACGCCTCCGGATGGATGCGGACCGAGCTGCTCGTCGACAAAGCCGTGGCTCGCTCCCAGATCAAACTCGCGGCCAGTGTCGCGAAGTACGACCTCGTGGCCGCCGGCCTCGCTGAGGGTGTGGTGTCCCAGGACAAGGCCCGGGTGATCACCCAGGCGCTCGACAAGATCGACGCCGATCCCGTCGCCAACGGCGAGGACCTGGTGTTGGCCGAGAAGCTGCTGGTCGACTACGCCACCCGGTTGACCGCCAACGAACTCCGCACCGTCGGGCGACGGATCCTGGCCGAGATCGACCCCGCCAGGTTCGAAGACGCCGAAGCCAAGGCCCTCCTCGCCGAGGAAGAACGCGCCCAGCAGAAGACCGCGCTGCGGGTGTGGGACAACCACGACGGCACCGTCGGCTTCGACGGCGTCCTGCCGACCTCGATGGGGATGCGGTTCAAGCGACTGGTCGAGGCCTGGGCCCAGCCCCGCAAACAACAACTCGTCGCCAAGGGTGCGTCCTTGCCGCCGTGGGAACGACTGATGGGACAGGGCTTCGCCCGGCTCCTCGAGACCGTCGACCCGGCCGCGCTACCTAGGCATGGCGGGGATGCGACCACCATCAACGTGGTGATCTCCCTGGAGGAGCTCCGCAAGGACCTCGGCATCGCCACGTTGGGCTATGACGAGACCAACGGGGCCACCATCTCCGCGGCGGAGGCCCGCCGGATGGCGTGCAACGCCACCATCATCCCCTGGGTCCTCGGTGGTGACAGCGAGGTCCTCGACGTCGGCCGGGGCAGCAGGTTCTTCCAACCGATCCAACGCAAGGCGATGCGGTTGCAGCACAAGTGTTGCCAGGCCGAAGGCTGCGACATGCCACCGGAATGGTGCGATGCCCACCATCTAGAACCCTGGGCCGCCGGCGGCAAGACAGATCTCAAGGACGGGGCGCTGCTCTGTCCCCACCATCACCGCCTCGCCCACAACGCGGCGTACGTTCATGAGCGACTACCCGACGGCACGATCCGGTTCACCCGTCGTCCGTGACTGCGCCGTCGGATACCCGCCGGAAGTCGACGGTGAGGCGCCCTAGTTTCGAGGCATGGGTACGCATGTCGACATCGATCCGGCCATCCTCTACTTCGGCACGCCGGTGGTGTTGCTCGCTACGGTCAACGAGGACGGCACCACGAACCTGATGCCGATGTCGTCGGTCTTCTGGCTGGGACGTACGGCGGTTCTCGGGATCGGTGCTTCGTCGCAGACGGCGCGGAATCTGAGGGAGCGGCCGGAGATCGTGCTCAACCTTCCCAGCGTCGACCTCGTGACCCAGGTCGATCGGCTGGCGCTGACCACGGGCAACGCGGCGATGTCGGCGGCGAAGGCCGAGCGTGGGTATGTGTATGTGTCCGACAAGTACGCGCATGCCGGGCTGACGGCGTACGGATCGGACACGGTGCTGCCGACGTCGGTCGCGGAGTGCCCGGTGCACATCGAGGGGACGGTCGCGGCGCTCCACGAGCTCGGTGAACCGAAACTGCTCGCCGTCGAGGTCGCGGTGACTGCGGTGCGGGTCGCACCGGAGCTGCGTCTGGATGGTCACGACCGGCGGATCGATCCTGATCGCTGGCGGCCGCTGGTGATGAGCTTCCAGCACTTCTACGGGCTGGGGGAGCGGGTCCATCCGTCGCGGCTGGCGAGCATCGACGAGGAGCTCTATCGGTGAGCGACGCCGGATCGACACGTCCGAGCGTCGGATTGTGGTTCGGGCCGACATAGACCTGTGGCGGGCGTCACATCTACGGTCGGTCTGCCTGCCGGGAGGCGGCGGGCTGGTCTCGCTCAGGAGGATCGGTCATGGGTCTCGGGTTTCGGATCTCGTCCAGGCTTCGGCAGCAACGGATCGGCGCCGCGCTCGCGGGTCTCGGCCTGGTGATGGCCGGAGGAGCAGCGGTCGCGGTCGCACCCGCCGAGACGTCCACGGCTGCCGCGGGTACGTGGTCGGCGAGGACGGCGGGCGGGATGACGACCCAGCTCTACGTCCCCAGTACCGCTCCGACGCTCGGCACCGGGCGTGCTCTCATGGTCAACCTGCACGGCTGCGTCCAGACCTCGGCCGCCCTGCGCGACGGCGGCAACTGGGCCGCGACGGCGGATGCGCGCGGGATGGTCGTGGCGATCCCGGCGGCCCCGAACGGCGGCGTACTCCTCGGCTGCTGGGACTACTACGACGGCAACCACTCCCGGACGTCGCCGGGGCGGCACGACGACAACCTTCTCCAGCTGGTCAGCGACCTGCTCGCCGATCCGGCCCTGGACATCGACCCCGACCAGGTCTATCTGTCCGGGCTGTCCTCGGGCGGCGGCGAGACGATGGTGATGGGCTGCCTCGCGCCCGACGTCTTCGCCGGGATCGGGATCAACGCCGGCCCTTCGGTCGGGACGACCTCGGGGCAGATCGGGTCGGTGGCGGTGACCCAGCCGCAGGTCACCAACACCTGCCGTACGTTCGCCGGCTCCGCCGCGTCTGGGTTCGGCAGCCAGCTCACCTCGGTGATCTACGGCTCCAACGACACCACCGTCGCGCCCGGCTACAACACTTTGAACGCGCAGGTCATGGCCGGGATCTATGGTGCCGGGTCGCAGTCGTCGTTCTCCCTGGCGGGCCTCGCCGGCAACAACACCGCGGGCTCCGGCACGCTGTGGTCGGACGGCACCGGCCCGCGCGTGTCCCTGATCCAGAACACCGGCATGGGACACAACTGGCCGGCCGGCGGCGGCCCCGGTGGCTCGTACGTCACGACGAACTCGATCGACTACCCGGCGTACGTCACCGACTTCTTCTTCGACAACAACCGCCGGGTCGAGCGGGGCACCGAGCCAACCGACCCGCCGACGGAGGAGCCCACCGACCCGCCGACCGAGCCGGGCCTCTACTGCGGCGCTGCGACCAACGCCCAGCACGCGGCCGCCGGGCGCGCGCACTCCTACGGCACCAACCCCTACAACCCGTTCTACGCGAACGTCTCGGAGGACTACCTGGGGCAGGGCGACGCCACTGTGACGACCCTGCAGGAGTCGGCGGGCGGCCGCTTCGATGTGGTCACGACCTGCTGACGTAGACCTCGTCCCCGGGTATGCATGCCGTCGAGGGATATGAGTCAGAGGGCGAGCGTCGACGCGATAGCTGCACTACCCGCGGCGTCGGAGCGAGCGGTCGGTGATCTCGATGTCGACCCAGTCTCGGACGGGCCCGGCGTCGTGAACGTCGACTTCAGTGATCGGGGTAGGGCCCTCCGAACGACTGGGCGACGGGTCGTGCTCCTTAACTTTCAGGGCGACTGGGTTTATGCTGCCTAGAGAATCAGTGCGGTAAGTCGCGTCCTCGACGCAACCATCCGAGCGCGGCTGCCGCGGTGCCAGACGACTGTTGTCGTCAGGTCGCTCGAAGGCCTGGAGGTGCTCCGCGCGATCCGGCTGCTGCGGTCCCAACTGAAACCAGGTCCCCGATCGGGCGGTAGTACTGGACGTTCGCCAGTTCGGACTCAGAGCAGAGCAAGATGCTCCAGCCAACCAACCGGGGTCGTCGCGACGGACGCTAAGGAGGGCGGCACACGTGCGGCGCCAGAACACTCCGGGCGAGGACTCACGGGTCAGGCACACCCCACCGCGGGGAACGCTCACCCCAGGCGGATGCCAAGTCGATGGTCCCGGTGAGGTTTGCATCCCCACCCAGATCGGGCGCTTAGAGAACACGACGCCAGCTGCCGCGGCGCGCGCGGCAGCCATGGCGACCGCGCTGGTGGTCATGGTCGTTGCGACACTCCTGGGAACACTCGGCTGGGGAGGGTGGAGCCCGGCTGCGGCGGCTCCAGACGTGTGCAGCCCGCTGACATCGGGCAAGGTCGACACGACCGGTGATCCACAGTCGGTGACCGTGACCGCACCCGCCGGGTACAAGATCCGCCAGTACTGCGTGAAGGCCGGCGCGGCCCCGGCTGGCGGCGGGCCGGTGTATGTCACCGTCGACCCACCCCGGCAGTCCGTGACCATTACGCACCCGACGGGCAAGGCGGTCAGCCACTGGTCGATCGAGTATGCGTCCTGCACGACCACCCCCGTCGAGCCAACTGAAAGCCCCGACCCGGAGCCGACGGAGACCGGTCCGACAGAGACCGGTCCGACAGAGACCGGTCCGACAGAGACCGGTCCGACTCCGGACGCATCACCCGACACCCCCGACGAAACAGGCGATACCGGCGGCCCGGAGAGCCCCGGCGAAACCGGCACTGGGGGCATGGGGAGCCCCGGCGGCGCCGGCGGCGGTACAGGGGACCCGGGCGCCAGTGACCGCCAGGCGACGGCTCCCGACGCCGAGGGCGCGGAGTCGGCGGGACCTGGCGGGGTACCGGTCCCAGCTCCGGAGGTGTCCCCGCCGAGCGCCGCCACCGATCTGCCGGCCCGGACGCTGTGCCGCGTCGACGCCGGCCTGGTGGAGGCGGCCTCGCTGGGAGGTTCGCGCCCCGATGGTGCAGGGTGGGTCCTCGGAGGCGCCGGCATGCTCGCGGGTGCACTGCTCCTCGGCGCCGTTCTGGTCGGGCTTGCGGTGCGCCGCCCGAGTCGCGTCGGCTCCGCTCCCGAGTCGCCGGAGACGAGGCACGCCCCCCGGCTGCCGCGACGACCACCACGTGGCAAGACAGTCGCATCGCTGGTGACGTTGACCATCCTGTTGGCCGCTGCTGGCGCGGACTCGCTGGCCTGGAGACTGACCGAGGGCGCCACGTCAGATGGCGGGGCGCGCGAGGGGGGACTGGCGTCAGCCGAGGAGCCCTTCGGTGGAAGCGTGCGGACACACGCCGCGGCGAACGCGCGGAGCCAGGCGGGGGCGAACACCGATGCTCGACCGGGCCGCCGGCAGCAAGGTGCAATTCCGTTGCAGGTCATGGCACCTTCGATCGGGGTGGACGCCCCGGTGGTTCCGGTGGGTCTGGTCGAGAACACCCTGACCCCGCCGTCCGAGGCGTCGAGGGTTGGCTGGTGGAGCGGAGGGGCCCGCCCGGGCGCAGCGCACGGAGCGACGGTGCTCGTCGGGCACACCGTGCTCGACGGAATGGGTGTCTTCGACGACCTGCCCGAGCTGACAGAGGGCGCGACGCTGATCGTGTCGACGCAGGACCGCGCCGTGAGGTACACGGTGACCACCGTGCGAACCCTCTCCCGCGCAGCATTCGCTCGCTGGGCGCCGGCGCTGTCAGATAGCGGTGGCGCGGCGCGGCTGGTCTTGGTGACATGCACCGATTGGGACGGGTCGCGCTACCTCTCGAACGCCGTGGTCGTCGCTCGCCCGAGCCGGGATCCCTCGGTGGGGTGAGCCCGGTGTCGAAGGAACGCGTCGTCGGTGGTCGCCAGCCCTCCTTGATCGATTCGCTCCTGCCGTTGGCGGCCCTGGCGCTCCTGATCGGCGGAGCCCTGACGCTGTTCGGCCTCGACGCCCTTGACGGGCCAATCCAGGTGGCGCTGCTGCTCTGTTGCGCGATGGCCGCGTTGATCGCGATGAAGAACGGACACGACTTCGCCGCCGTCCAGAAGACCGGCCGAGGCGCACTGGCCTCGGTGACCAGCGCGATCTTCATCCTGCTGGCGGTGGGCGCCCTGATCGGTGTGTGGAACCTCAGCGGCACCATCCCGACGCTGGTCTACTACGGGATCCAGATCCTCTCCCCGGGCTGGTACTACGTCGCCACCGCCGTCATCTGCGGGGTGGTGGCGCTGTGCATCGGCAGCTCGTGGACCACCGCGGCCACGATCGGCGTCGGACTGGTCGGCATTGCCGGCCTGATCGGAGTGTCCCCGGAGATCGCCGCCGGCGCGGTGATCTCCGGCGCCTACCTCGGCGACAAGACCTCACCGCTCTCGGAGACGACAATCCTGACAGCGCAGATCGCCGGGGTCGACGTGTACGAGCACATCCGCCGCCAGGTCTGGACGTCGGTGCCGGCATTCCTCTTCGCGCTCGTCGTGTTCGCGGTTCTCGGTGTCACCGGATCAGACACGGTCAGCCAGGCCGAGACCGACTCCGACCTGTCCCGCCTCGACGAGGTCTTCTGGATCACGCCGCTCGCGCTGCTGCCGCTGGTGCTGCTGGGGTATCTGTCGATCCGGAAGGTACCGGCCTCGATGGCGCTGCTCGTGTCCACCCTGTTCGCCGGGGTGCTCGGCGCCTTCCTCCAGCCCGACGTGTACGCCGACTTCGTTGCCGGAGCCGGGAACGTTGTCGTGGAGTCGGTCAAGGCGGTCTGGCTGGCGATGGCAAACGGCTTTTCGATCGCCACCGGCATTCCCGACGTCGACCGGCTGCTCTCGCGCGGCGGCATGGACAGCATGCTGCTGACGATCTGGCTGATTCTCGGGGCGGTCACGTTCGGGGCGTTGCTGGAGGAGTTCGGACTGATCGACCGACTGGTGCAGCCCATGATCCGGGCCGCGCGGTCGACCGGGCGCCTGTTCCTCACCGTGTTCGCCTGCGCCTTCGGGCTGAACGTGGTCGCCGGTGACCAGTACATCGCGCTGGTGTTGCCCAGCGGGATCTTCCGTGCCGAGTTCGCCCGCCGTGGGCTCGCGCCGACGAACCTGTCCCGGCTGGCCGCGGACAGCGGCACCGTCACCTCTCCACTCGTCCCGTGGAACTCCTGCGGCGCCTTCATGGGCGCAACTCTCGGCGTCTCCACGTTGCTGTACCTCCCTTACGCCGTCTTCTGCTACGCCAGCCCCGCGCTGAGCGTGCTGTACGGCGTTACCGGCTTCCGCGTCGAGAAGACCGAGCCGACAAGACTCGAGGAGAAGGAATGAGCACGCAGACTGAGACGGCGCCGACGGCCGTCGCGAAGATGAGCCTGCCCACGCTGACCGCGATGGTGGTCGGGTCGATGGTCGGCGCCGGGGTGTTCTCGCTGCCGGCCCGGTTCGGAGTCGCCACGGGAATCCTCGGTTCCCTGATCGCCTGGGCGATCGCCGGCGCGGGGATGCTGATGCTGGCGTTCGTCTTCCAGAACCTGGCGATCCGCAAGCCCGAGCTCGACTCGGGTGTGTTCATCTACGCCAAGGCCGGGTTCGGCGACTACGCCGGCTTCAACTCCGCGATCGGGTTCTGGGCCAGCGCGGTGGCAGGCAACACCTTCTATTGGGTCTTCATCACCGCGACCCTGGGCGGGTTCTTCGGGGCCTTCGGCGACGGAGACACCGTCTTGGCGGCCGCAGTGTCGACGGTTGCCATCTGGCTGTTTCACTATCTGATCGCCCGAGGGGTCCGTGACGCGGCGATCATCAACCGGATCGTGACGGTCTTCAAGATCCTGCCGATCCTGGTGTTCATCGTGGTGCTGTTCGTCTTCTTCGACGCAGGGGTGTTCGCTGACAACTGGACCGCCTACGGGTACGGCCTGGGCAACATGGACGAGCAGGTCCGCAACACGATGCTGATCACGACGTTCGTCTTCCTCGGGATCGAGGGGGCCAGCGTCTACTCGCGCTACGCCAAGAAGCGCTCGGACGTCGGCAAGGCCACCGTGCTCGGGTTCCTGAGCGTGCTGGCGATCTTCTCGCTGGTCACCCTGTCCAGCTACTCGGTCATGCCGCAACCGGAGCTCGCCGACACCCGTCAACCGTCGATGATCGGAGTGTTCGAGTCTGTGGTCGGGGACTGGGGCGAGGTCTTCATCAGCGTGGCCGTGATCGTCTCGGTGCTGGGCGCCTACCTGGCGTGGACCTTGATGGCGGCCGAGGTCATGTACATCCCCGCCCGCAACGACGACTTCCCAGAGTTCCTCGGGCGTGAGAACGCCCAGGGGACGCCGATCACCGCGCTGGTCGTGTCCTCGCTCGCCGTCCAGGCACTGCTCGCGCTCACCCTGGTGGTCACCGACGCGCTGAACTTCATGCTCGACCTGTGCACGAGCCTGGCGCTGCTGCCGTACTTCCTTGCGGCGGCGTACGCACTCAAGCTCGGCCTGACCGGGGAGGCCTATGACGACGTGGCGCCGCGAACGCGTCTCATGGAGACGATCGTCGCGGGGATCGCCACGGCGTACACGCTGTTCCTGTTCGACGCCGCGGGACTGAAGTTCATTCTTCTGATGACGGTCATCCTTGCCCCGGCGACCCTCCTCTACGTCAAGGCCCGCAGCGAGCACGGCCGACGACTGTTCAGCCCGACCGAGCTCGGGCTGTTCGTGCTGATCGCGATCGGCGGTGTCAGTGGCGCCATCGGTCTGTGGACCGGCCGCATCACCCTCTGAGGTCGCGGACCGGACCCGAACCATCCGAAGAGAAAGGAACCGAAATGACCGAGCAAACCACAGGGCCTTCCACCCCGACGTACGGCGTCCACTCCGAGGTCGGGGTGCTCCGGAAGGTGCTCGTGTGTCGGCCGGGGTTGGCGCATCGCCGGCTCACGCCCAGCAACAGTGACGAACTGCTGTTCGACGATGTGATGTGGGTCGAGGCCGCCCAGCGCGATCACGCCGACTTCGTGAACAAGCTGACCCAGCGGGGGGTGGAGGTGGTCGAGCTCCACGACCTGCTGGCGCAGACGATGGACGTGCCCGGGGCGCGGGACTGGCTGCTGGACCGCAAGATCGTCCCGAACCGGGTCGGCCTCGGGCTCGTCGACGTCACCCGCGCCGTCCTCGACTCCCTGCCCGGGCAGCAACTTGCAGAGTTCCTCATCGGCGGGCTCGCCACCCAGGACCTGCCTGACGGGCACGGTATCGGCTATATCGCCCTCGCCCGCGAGTCGACGGGCGCCCGGGAGTACCTCCTGCCGCCACTCCCTAACACCCTCTACACGCGGGACACCACCTGCTGGCTGTACGGCGGACTGACCATGAATCCGCTCTACTGGCCGGCCCGCAAGGAGGAGACGCTCCTCTACAAGGCCATCTACCAGTTCCACCCGGACTTCGTCGGCTCCCCAGTCTGGTGGGGCGACCCCGAGCAGGACTGGGGCCAAGCCACGTTCGAGGGCGGCGACATCATGCCGGTCGGCAACGGCGTGGTCCTGATGGGGATGAGCGAGCGGACCTCGCGGCAGGCGATCACCCAGGTCGCGGCGGCACTGTTCGCGAAGGGTGCGGCCGAAAAGGTCATCGTCGCGGGCATGCCGAAGCTGCGTGCCGCGATGCACCTCGACACCGTGTTCACCTTCGCCGACCGCGACATCGTCACGCTGTACCCGCAGATCGTCGACGGCGTGCACGCGTTCACTCTGCTGCCTTCCGATACCGCGCCCGGCGTCGACGTCATCGACGAAGGCTCGACCCCGTTCGTCGACGTGGTCGCCAAAGCCCTGAGCCTGGACTCGCTGCGGGTGATCGAGACCGGGGGCGACGTGTACCAGTCCGAGCGGCAGCAGTGGGACAGCGGCAACAACGCGGTCGCCCTCGAACCCGGAGTGGTGTTCACCTATGACCGCAACACGCTGACCAATACTCTGCTGCGCAAAGCCGGGGTCGAGGTGATCACCATCGTCGGGGCCGAGCTCGGCCGGGGCCGCGGTGGGGGACACTGCATGACCTGCCCGATCGTCCGCGACCCGGTGACGTTCTGATGGCCGGCCAGCGGAGCATCGATGCCCTGGCGCTCGGGGCCGTCCTCGTCCTCGTCCTCGGCGTGCTCACCGGCTGCGGGGGCTCCGATGACACGTCGGTCGACGAGCCGACCACGACCGCGGGCGAGTCGCCGGCGGCCGTGGACGCAGCGGCACTCGAGGGGGCGACATACGAGTCCACTTCGGTAGAGGGCCACGACCTGGTCGAAGGGTCGACCATCCACCTGGCGTTCGAGGACGACACGATGTCGGTTTCGGCCGGGTGCAACACCCTGTTCGGCCCGTACGCCGTGACCGACGAGACGCTGGCCTGGACCGAGGCACCGGCCAGTTCGATGATGGCCTGTTCACCGGAGCTTGACGAGCAGGATCGGTGGCTGACCGATCTGTTCACCAACGGTATGCAGGGCACGGGCGACGGGCCCACCCTGACCCTGACCGACGGAACCGTCACGATCCAGCTCGCCAGCACCTCCGCCCCATCTCTCGACACCCTGCTCGGCAGGGTCTGGACGGTCGTCGGCACGATCGCCGACGGTGCCACCGCGCGGCTCCCGGTGAACACGCGCCGCCCGTGGCTGACCGTCGGTCAGGATGGGCTCTCCCGCCTCTTCACCGGCTGCAACAGCGGACGCACGACCGTACGGGTCGTGGACGACCAGATCGCCTTCGGCCCCGCCACCGTGACACGCGGCAGGTGCCAAGGGGCTGCGCGCCTCAACGAGGAGGCTGTCCTCGCGATCGTCGACGACCAGACCACCGACCACGTCGAGTTCATCGGGGAGGTGCTGATCGTGACCGTCGGCGACAAGGGACTCGTCTTCCAGCTCCGCTGACGCGGCGGGCCGGAGCCCATGAACAACCCGACGTACGGAGGCACGACCCCTGACAACCGTTCTACGCGAACGTCTCGGAGGACTACTTGGGACAGGGAGACCCCACCATGACGATCGTCCAGGAGTCGGCTGGCGGCCGCTTCGACGTGGTCACGACCTGCTGATCGGGTCACGATTCGCGGAGCCTGAGGCGGTCGAAGACGCGGTTCAGCCAGGGCGGCAGGTACCAGTTGGCGCTGCCGCCCAGCCGCATGGCTGCCGGGACGAGGACACCGCGGATGATCGTGGCGTCGAGGAGGATGGCGATGGCCGTACCGATGCCGATCATCTTCAGATACATGACTTCGCCGGAGGCGTAGACGGCGAAGGAGACCGCGAGGGTGACGGCGGCTGCCGTGATCAGCGGGGCGGAGCGTTGCAGGCCGACGAGCACGGCTTGCCGATTGTCGCCGGTTCGGTCGTACTCCTCGCGGATGCGGGAGACCATGAACACCTCGTAGTCCATCGACAGCCCGTAGACGACGCAGAACATGAGGATCGGGAAGGCCGGGTCGAGGGTGCCGATCGGGGTGAAGCCGAGGAGGTCGGCGAACATCCCGTTCTGGAAGACGACGGTGAGCACCGCGAACATCACGGCGATGCTCACCATGTTCAGGAGCACTGCCTTCAGCGGGATCAGCAGGCTGCCGCTGAACAGGAAGAGCAGCACGAAGGTGACCATCAGGATCAGGGCGCCGACCAGCGGGAGCCGCTCCATCAGTGCGTCGCGGAAGTCGACCAGCTCCGCCGGGTCACCCCCGACCACCTGCTGGCTGAAGGGGCTGTCCAGGGAACGCACCTGGTGGACGAGCTCGGTCGGGACGCCGGCGTCGAGCGCAGCGCGTGACGGGACCGCCTCGAGGCGTTGCCCGTCGGCTCGGTCGAGGCGGTCGGGTGCCGGGGCGATGCGGGTGCCGTCGGCGAAGACCCCGGCGGGGGAGTTGACCTGCACGATCCCGTCCACGGTGGAGAGGTCGGTCGCGTACTCGGCGATGTCCTGGGGAGCCACGGCGGGGCCGGTGTTGACGACCTGAAGGGCGTCGTTGGGCTCGGCCGAGAAGCCTGTGCGCAGCTCGTCGTAGGTGTCGCGCACGGAATGTCCGGGAGGCAGTACGCGGTCGTCGGGGACTCCGATCTGAACGCCGGCCGCGGGCGCGGCGAGAGCGATCACGCTGATCAGCGTGATCCCGCCCCAGGCGAGCGGACGATCCATCACCCGTCGCCCCAACCGGTACCAGCGCCCGGTCTCGACCGGCCTCGAGGCCGGGAGAGTGCGACCGCGCCGGGTCATCCGTGCGCCGATGACGGCGAGTGCGGCCGGGAGAACGACGATGGCGCCGATGCCCGCCGCGAGGACGGTGAGGACGCCGGCCCATGCGAAGGAGCGCAGGAAGTCGTACGGCAGGAGGAACAGCATCGACATCGCCGCCGCGACCGTCAGACCACTGAAGATCACCGTACGTCCGGCCGTGTCCAGGGTCTCGGCCAGCGCGTCCGGCACCGATCGACCTGCACCGAGGGCCTCGCGGAATCGGGAGATCACGAACAGGCTGTAGTCGACGCCCAGGCCGATGCCCATCACCAGGGTGATGTTCGCGGCGAACGAGGCTATCTCGGTCACACCGGTCAGGGCGCGCAGTCCGGCCAGCGTGCTGACCACCGCGAAGACACCGACGCCGAGGGTCAGCAGCGCGAAGCTGAGCCGGCGGTAGATGATCAGCAGCAGCACGAACATCAGCGGAAGGATGATCAGCTCGGCGCGCACGAAGTCGAGCGCTGCCTGCTCGCTGATCTGAGTCGAGGCCGCTTCTCCGCCGGCCACGCGTACCTCGATCGCCTCGCCGTGGACCGTGTAAGCAGGGATCAGGCGCGCGATCACCTCACGCGCACTCGTGGCATCACCGGCGACGTGGGCGAGAACGACCGCGGAGCCAGCGTCGTCGCTGCGCATGGAAGGGTCTCGACCGGTCGACCAGTAGGACCAGACCTCCGCCACCCGCGGCTCATCGTCGAGGTCGGCGGAGACTGCCATGGCCTCCCGCTCGACAGAGGGGTCATCGACCGATCCGCCGGTCGCCTCGACGAGCAGGACGACGTTCGCGGTGCCGGTGCCGAAACGCTCGGTGAGCTCGTCCTGAGCTGCCACCGACTCGGTGCCCGGCACCTCCCAGCGAGACAGTACGAACGATGACATCGCCCCGGAGGCGACGAACCCGAGAACGAGCAACGCGCTGATCGCGATGCCGAGGATCCATCCGGGACGACGGGCGACGAGACGGGCCAGCTTCGCCAGCCAGGTCGAGCGGAAGGCCGGAGCGGTGGCGGTGGTGGGGGCGGAGGTGGGGGTCAGTTCGCGGATCGGCTCGACCATGGTCGCGCTCTCCCTGCTAGTTTTACGAGTAGATGCTCGCGATAAATATACGAGCATTTACTCGCATATTTCAAGGAGGGCGACGATGACCGATCCTGCGGCTTCGATCCGGCCGCGCCGCAAGCGGCAGGCGCGTGGGGAAGAGCGAATGCGCGAGATCGTGCGTGCGGCCGCGGTGGTCTTCGCCGAACGCGGACCGGATGGCGCGACGACCAATGCGATCGCAGCCGAGGCCGGGATCTCGCCGGGCTCGCTCTATCAGTTCTTCGGCAGCAAGGCCGACATCGCCCGCGCGCTCAGCGAGCACTACGCCGCAGAGCTTTCCGGCGTGCGCCGAACGATCATGGACGTCGGCCAGGAGGCGTCGATCGAGGCCTCGATCGACGCCGTGGTCGGTCCGCTGGTCGAGTTCAACCTCGCTCACCCCGGGTTCAAGGCCCTCTTTGCGCGATCTGACCTGCCGGCCGACATGCGCGATGCCGTCGCCCCGGTTCAGCAGGCCATGCACCAGACGGTCGCGACGTTGATCGGACGATTCATGACCGAGCGTGAGCCGGCAGACGTCGATCGCGTCGCCACCGTCGCCATCCAGATCGTTCGCGGGATGATGCCGCTGATCACCGAGGCTCCAGACCCGGCAACCCGTGATGCACTCACGGCCGAGCTCCGCACTGCGTTGGCCGGCTATCTCACTCGCGCTTGAACCTCGCGTCGCGCTGACTCCGAGGCGAACTGTCCGGTGTGGCTGACGTAGGCTTCGTCTCCCGATCAGAACGAGGTGCAGCATGACAGCGAGCAGGTCCGCTCGTGAGCGGAAGGCAGCCTCGCAGGCCGGGCCCCTGGCCACGGTGAGGATCGACCTCGACGCGCAGGAGCAGTTCGTCTACAAGATCACCTGCACGGAGTGCGTCGTCAGGGACAGGATCAAGTGGGCGACCTACCGTGCCGGTGAGGACAACGGCTTCATGGCGGCGATGGACCGATGGATCTTCCACCTGACGCAGAAGCATCCCGAATCGGACGCGCCGTGTCTGAAGTTCCTGCCCGAGGCGCAGCAGCGGCTCGAGGAGCGCCGGCAGGGGCGACCCGTCGACTGACCGCCTCAGCCGCGCATGGCGGCGGCCTTGATCTCCTCGAACTGCTCGCCCATCCGGACGGCGAGGGCCTCGGCGGCACGCAGCGGGCGGACCATCACCTTGAAGTCGACGATCTTCCCCTCCGCGTCATCGGTCAGGAAGTCGCAGCCGTTGAGCTCGAGGCCGTCGACCGTGGCGGTGAACTCGTAGGCGTGGTGGACGCCGTCGTGGATCTCGCGCACGTAGGTGAAGTCCTCGAACACCTTCACCACGGCGCGCAGGATCGCGGCGGTGATCGCCCGGCCGGGGTAGGGCTTGAACGCGACCGGGCTGGTGAACACGACGTCCTCGGCGAGCATCGCCTCCACGGCATCCATGTCCTTGGCCTCGATCGCCTCGCGGAAGGTGGTCATCTTGGCTCCTCTGGGTCGACTGCTGGGAGGTCGGTTGCTGGGGAGAGCCTAGAGGGACGGGTGGTGCGGCGTGCTCCGCGCGATCCTCCGACCGCCGTTGAGGGCGTAGCCGATGCCGATCCCGACCGCCGCGGGAGCGAGGACGAGGCCGGCGAGGAACGGGGTCAGGTTCCACAGATCGCTCCACAGCACGTCGAAGTCGCGACCCTCCTCGAACCAGATCCGGACCGGGCCGCTGAGTCCGACCACGCCGGCGATCAGGGCCCAGCGTACGAAGACGGGCGGAAGGGTCGCCGCATGGTGGCCGTCCCACAGCCCCCAGATCCCCGAGACGGTGAGCAGCAGCGCGAAGTAGATCAGGCCGGCGCCGATGTTCGCGTCCTCGGTCGGGAAGAGGTTGGTCATCACGGTCGAGAACAGGAGGCTGCCGCCGAGGATCACGGCGAGGCGTACGAGAAGCTTCATGTCTCCAGCCTCGCCGATCGGGCTGCGGCGCGCATGAGTGTGAGTACTCAGACGTGCCGGAACGACTCGGTCCTTGACACGGATCAGCTGCGCCTCGATCGTGTTCGACAACGATGTCGAAGGAGTCTGGCATGACTGTCTGGAGCACGAGCAGCGACTGGCAGCTCAGCCCGGACCCCGGGTTCGTGCCGGGAGGCGCAGTCAGTCCGACGTCGACGCCGCTCGCCGCCGCCAGGGGCACGGGCAAGGTTGCCGCTCTCACCTTCGACGACGGCCCGAACCCCGGCGAGACGGATCGCTTGCTGGAGATCCTGGCCGCTCACGAGATCACCGCGGTGTTCTGTGTCATCGGCCAGAACATCACCGCGCCCGGCGGCAGCGAGATCCTGGGACGCATCGTCGCCGCGGGCCACACGCTGTGCAACCACACCACGTCCTACGCCGACATGGGCAGCTGGTCGCACGCCCAGGTCGAGCGGGATCTCAAGGCCAACCTGACCACGATCCGCGAGGTGCTGGGAGACCCGGCTCAGCAGGTGCCCTACTTCCGGGCTCCCAACGGCAGCTGGGGCAACACCGCAGAGGTCGCCGCCTCCCTCGGCATGCAGCCGCTCGGGCTGGGCAACGTGATCTTCGACTGGGACGGCAACGACCTGACCGCGGAGACGCTGGCGAGCAACCTCCGGGCGGCGATCCGCCCCGGCGCGGTCGCCCTCGCCCACGACGGCGGTGGCAACCGCGAGAACACCGTCGACGCGGTCGAGACGGTGCTCCCGGAGAAGCTGGCCGAGGGATACACCTTCACCCTGCCGCAGGGCGGCATCCCGGGCGCGGACTGGACTCCCAGGAGGTGACCGCCTCGAACGGTAGCGGCGGGGTAGTCCGGTAGTGAACTGCCCTAATACTGACGAGTAATAGGCAGTTCGCTACCGGACTACCCCGACAACGACTACCGATGGGGGCGAGAGCAGGGTGCGGTTGTGACGTACGAGCTCGTCGGCCCGGGCGAGGCCGGCGCCGTCGGCTAGATTGCGCGTCGTGAGTGGATCGATGAGCAGCCGGAGTGCCCTGGTGGTCGGCGCGGGGATCGGAGGGCTCACGACGGCGCTCGCGCTGTCCCGGGTCGGCTGGCAGGTGACCGTGCTGGAGCGCGCGCCGGAGCTGGGCGAGGTCGGCGCCGGCCTCTCGATCTGGCCGCGGGCGTGGAAGATTCTCGCCGATCTCGGGGTCGCGGATCGGCTCGTGGACGGCACCCGGCCGGCGATCCAGGCGGGGTTGCGGCGGCCCGACGGGCGCTGGCTGGCGAAGGTGGGCGCCGACGCCGCCGAGCGGACCCCGGTGATGGTGCACCGGGCCCGGCTGCACGAGGCGCTGGTGAGCGAGCTGGAGACCCGCGACGGGATCGAGGTACGCACCGGAGTGACCGTCACCAGCCTGGCTGAGCTCGACGACGCCGACGTGGTGGTCGCCGCCGACGGGATCCGCAGCACGATCCGGAACGAGCTGCATCAGCGCGAGGACGTACGTTATGCCGGCTACACCGCCTACCGCGGTGTCACCGCGGAGCCGGTGCCGGGTGACGCGTCGACCACGGGAGGCGAGACCTGGGGGACCGGGGTGCGCGTCGGCTACGCCCCGCTGGTGGATGGCCGGACGTACTGGTTCGTGACCGCCAACCGGCCGGCGGGGGAGACCGGCGGGGACCACCATGCCGACGTCACCGCGCTGGTCGGCGACTGGCACGACCCGATCCCGCAGCTGCTGGCGGCGACGCCTCCGAGCGCTGTCCTCCGCGGAGACATCTGTGATCTGCGGCTGCCGCTGAAGCGGTTCGACCACGGGCGGGTCGTCCTCCTCGGCGACGCCGCGCACGCGACGACCCCCAACCTCGGGCAGGGTGCCTGCGCCGCTATCGAGGACGCCGCCGTCCTGGCCGCGCAGCTCGCCGGTCACGCCCGCGTCGAGAGTGCGCTGGTGGCCTACGACCGCACCCGGCGGCCGGCTACATCTCGGCTGATTCGGGCTTCTCGGCTGGTCGGGGTGATCGGCCAGGTCGACAACGCCCCTGTGGTGGCGGTCCGTGACGCCAGCCTCGCGGGGCTCGGCGCGATCGCGGGGCTGCTGAGCAGGTAGATCCGCGTCACAGCCTCACGGCCGCTGGTGTCTGGATGACCATGACGGCTACCTATCTCACCCTGACGCTCATCGCCTCGATCGCCGCGCTCGGCGCGGCAGTGCTCAACCTGACCGGTCATCGGATACCGGTGACCGAGGCCCAACGGCTCTCGGTGCCGCTGGAATGGCTGAGGTTCCCGATCGGGGCGTCCTACGCGCTGGGCTTCCTGGGCCTGCTGGTCGGTCTGGCGGTCCCGGCTGTCGGGATCGTCGCGGCCGCCGGGTTCGTGGTCTTCTTCGTGCTCGCGATCGGGGCGCACCTGCGGGTGGGGGACCGGAGACTGGGCCGTGCCGGCGTCGGCCTCGGGCTGTCGCTGGCCACGCTCGTCGTCACCGGGATGTACGCGGCGGCGCAGGAGGACCTCGGCGGGGTCGTCGCGGCGTACGTCAATGAACGTCCGGACCCGTGGTGGCCGGTCGTGGTGCTCGCGGTTATCCAGATCGGCGATGCGGCGATGTGCTTCAAGCCGGTCAGCTTCATCGCCCAGTGCTTCACCGACGTCGGGCTGCCGCGGGCGCTGTGGCCGGTGATGCCGTGGGTCAAGGTCGCCGCCACCGCCGGCCTCGTCGCCGGGTTGTGGGTGCCGTACGTCGGGGCGCTGACCAGCGCGGCGCTGGTGGTCTACTTCGTGTGTGCCGTCTCGGCACACATCCGGGCCCGCGACTTCGGCCGCAATCTCGCCCTCAACGCCACGTTGTCGCTGGTCCTGTGCGTGGCCGTCTTCGTCTTCTGCTTCCTGCGCTGATCGGGTCTACGCCGCTCCGAACAGGGGCAGGCACGGCTCCAGGCCGCTGACCTCGATCCGGCTGCGGTCGTTGCGCTCCCACCGTTCCCGGCCGAGCCGGAGGCGGTGGGAGACCAGCACCTCACCGTCGCGTACGTCGCGGGAGATGCCGTCGGGCTCGTAGCCGAGCTTCGTCGAGACCCCGACGGAGGCGGCGTTGTCGGGGAACGCCTCGGAGGTGGCGTAGGCGCCGCCGAGGTGGTCGAAGACCAGGGTGAGGGCGCCCAGGCGGGCCTCGGTGCCCAAGCCGCGGCGGTGGTGTCGCAGGCCGAGCCAGGACGCGGTGCTGACCTCGCGTCGGGTGGCGTACTCGCTCGCCGAGACCCACACGACCCCGATGGGATCGCCGTCGAGGAAGGCGGCCAGCCCCAGGCTCCAGTCCTCGGGCTTCCAGTCGCCCCGGCTGGACCAGGCGCCGCGCATCACGTGGCGGGCTCGCTCCAGCGGTGGCCGCTCCGCCCACGGGGTCAGGAACGGCCGCTGCGTCGGATCGTGCACGCCGTCGGCCGCCACCTGCGCCAAGCGCGCGAGCTCGACGTCGGTCGGGAGCCGCAGCTCCAGGCGCGGGGTCCGGATCACCAGGCCGAACAGCGGCCACACCTCGGTCGGAGTCATCCGGCCATCATTCGAGAACGCGTACGCCGTGGGCAACCGGATATCACCCCGCGGAGTGACTCCGCACGTGGTCGAGCAAGTCGGCTGCCGCCGAGGTGTAGCGGTCGACCTCCTCGCCGCTGTCGCAGGTGCACAGCACGATGGTTACCTCACCGTCGCGCGGCCAGATTGCCTCCCAGGTCGCGCCGGCCTCCTCCCAGCGGAGCAGTCGCTCGAGATCGTCCGTCACGCTCCCACCGTACAACCGGAACTTACTGGGCGTGCGGTTGCGAAGACAGGCATGGGTTTACGGCCGTATCAGGAGAGCGTTTTCGTCTCAAAATAGCCTATGTCAGGTATATCGACGATGTCCGGGAAACAAGGTGCGTAGCTTCGATACCGTGCTTCTGAGTTTCTAGATATCGGGGTGTCGCCTTGAGTTATAGCGCTACGCGTTTGACATGTTATGCAATCTTGTCGGCGATTGAGCAGGACCTTCGCGATAATATCGCCGCAGAGCTTGGGGATCTGACAGTGGACGAACTCGTTCACGGCGAACTACTCGAGCGCGTCGTCTTGCGGAGAGCGAAAGATGGGTTGAAGTCGTCGCCGACTTTAACCGGCGCACTCCTCTACTTCGACTTTTCGGACGCTTACGAACTATTGTCTCGACAAAGGAAGCGGCTTTCCGGCGCGCAGCGCGAGACTTTGGATACTCTAGGTCCACATTTGACTCGAGTCATTGCTGTTCGGAACCGGGTAGCTCACACTCGTCCGATGGAGATCGACGACTCGTCATTTCTTATTGACGTGGCTAAGGAGTTGGTGCGCGGACATAAGGATAGCCTGGTTAACCTTGACGAGACCTTGACGAGACTTTCGCAGGACCCTTCATTCGTTCTGGGATTGACAATAAAGTTGCCCATAGACCCCGAGGGCGGCCCACGTCACAATCTTCCGGTTCCCGATTTTGATGAGACCGGATTCTTTGGGCGGCAAGCAGAACTGCGCCGTATTAAGCGCGCCATAAAAGGTGCGTATCCAGTGGTCTCCATTCTGGGTGATGGTGGAATTGGGAAGACATCGATTGCGCTGAAGGCCGCATATGAATTGCTGGAGGATCCTGATCAACAGTTTGATGCCATTGTCTGGGTGACAGCAAAGGCGACGATCCTCACAACCAATGAGATTCGACGAATTAGTGGGGCGATCGAATCCTCAATCGGTTTGTTCGCATCTGCGGCGGCTGAACTGGGAGGACCAACTGGGGGTGATCCGGTCGAGGAAGTCCTGGCCTACATGGAGAACTTCAAGATTCTCCTGGTGCTAGACAACCTTGAGACCGTCCTGGATCAGCGTCTGCGTGACTTTCTCCTTGAACTCCCTCTCGGAAGTAAGGTAATTATCACCAGCCGAATTGGACTCGGTATCGAGAACCCTGTTCAGTTGACGCCAATGTCACTAGATGAATCGACAAAACTCCTCAGGGCTCTTTGTCGAATTCGTGGTGTGAGGCAACTCTCGGGATTAACGCAAGCGTCCGTGGAGTCTCTCGCAAAGCGAATGGCCGGGCATCCGTTGTATATGCGCTGGTTTGTCGCAGCGGTTCAGGCCGGACGAAGGCCAGAAGAGTTGCTCGCTAGCAACGAGCTGATGTTGGACTTCTGTATGTCGAACGTGTACGAGTATCTCGGCGACGAGGCACGCGGTGCTGTCCGCTCGATGCAGGTGATACCCGGCGCCAAAAACCAGGCGGAACTGGCATATTTGAATCAGTTCACGGCTAGTCAAACCCAGGCGGTGCTTCTCGAACTCATTACGACGAACTTCGTTCAGACGTCGAGTCAGCCCGGCGGACAAGCGTTGGAGACGACGTATCAGCTGTCGGAATTTGCAGCTCAATATTTGGACAAGCATCACCCGGTGGAACCCGAGGAGAGGCACTGGCTCTTAGGGCAGGCAGAGGCTCTAAGAAACCTTGGAATGCGGGTGGCCGCGGACGGCTCCACTCAGCCATATGCGGCAAGTACGATTCACGTTCGGGGGCATGGTGACTTTCACCCAGCGGGCCAGTTGGCCGATGCGCTTGCTAATAGTGAAGTAGATCCTAAGGCAGCGATCTCGAGATGCAACGAAGTTCAGATCCTTGCGCCCGGATACTTTGAAGCGTGGAGAGTGGAAGCGCAGATCCAAGCGCGTCTAGGGGATCATGCGGCGGCAATCGCTGCCTTTGAGCGTGCCCTGGAGCTTGCCGACAGTTCGTCGGCTCTCCTGTATCACCAGGGCGACTTCCTTCTCAATGTGGTAGGTGACTGTCAACGTGCCCTTGGCGTCCTGCAAACGGCGGCTCGATATGACCCACTCAGCGCTGACATTGCGGGCCAGATCGCGTGGTGTCATTATGCGATTGGCGATTATTCGTCGGCACTGGATGCTGTAAGCCATCTACTTGAGATGAATTCGGTTGATAGAGCCTTTAGGAAGGCTTCCTGTGGAATAGCCCTGCTTGCTGGGATGGCCGGAATCTCGGCAGCGATGTACGTTCGCGATTTCGACCTCGCCGTGGAGTACTTAGAGGCCTCAGTAGCGACTATTGAATCGGTAGAGCGGACCGAGCTTGTTGGGGAGCCCGGTGACCTGCTCCTGGCTCTTCACAGTCAGACCGAACGATTGAGTGTTGTAGCCGAGGGATACTCGGCAGGAGGGGCCATCGAACTGCGTGGTCGGCTGGAGGGTTTGATTCGAGATCCTAAAGTCGCAGTGACTGGACGTGAGCTAGGCATTATAAAGTCCGTGGTCTCTGACAAGGGATATGGTTTCATTCGTCACGGGTCAGAGAACTACTTTTTTCACGTAAATCACCTGCTTGACTCGTCCCATTGGGACCAAATGACTGAAGGCGATCTGGCCGTCTTTGAACCCGTTCCCAGTCACCGTAAGGGGCCGCGGGCGCAGAAGGTTCGTTTAGTTCCGAACTGACGCTGTGGCTTCTTTGAGCGGGGCTCTCGGTCGTGAGCCGTCAGTAGGCACCTACTCTAGGACGGCGTCGACGGACTGGGCCCAGAGTCCGGCGGCCTCGTCGATGGCCGCGGAGTCGACGACGAGGGCGGGGATGAACCGCACGACCTGTCCCCAGGCGCCGCAGGTGAGCAGCAGCAGGCCGCGCCGGGCAGCCTCCTGCTGGGCCGCGGCCGCGGTGGCGCCGTCGGGCTCGCCGTCAGGGGTGCGGAACTCGTTGCCGAGCATGAGCCCGAGGCCGCGTACGTCGGTGATCGCCTCGTGCTTGCTCGCGACCTGCTCCAGTGCGGAGCGGAGCTCGGCGCCGCGCTCGGCGGCGTTCTTCACCAGGCCCTCCTCCTCGATGATGTCGAGGGTCGCCAGGGCCGCGGCGCAGGCGACGGCGTTGGCGCCGTAGGTGCCGCCCTGCGAGCCGGGCCAGGCCTTCGACATCAGTGCCTCGCTGGCCGCGATCGCGGACAGCGGGAACCCCGAGGCCAGGCCCTTGGCGGTCATGATGATGTCGGGACGGGAGCCGAAGTGGTCGTGGCCCCAGAACTGGCCCGTGCGGCCGAAGCCGGTCTGGACCTCGTCGATGATGAGCAGGATGCCGTGCCGGTCGGCGCGCTCGCGCAGGCCGTCGAGGAAGGCCCGGTCGGCAGGCACGTAGCCGCCCTCGCCGAGGACCGGCTCGACGAGGAACGCGGCCGTGTCGGCCGGGGCGCTCTGGGTCTGCAGCGTGTAGTCGAGCTGGCGCAGCGCGAACTCGGTCGCCTGCTCCTGCGGCCAGCCGAAGTGAGGGGCGTCGGGGAAGGGGGAGACCACGACGCCGGCCATCAGCGGGCTGAAGCCGGCACGGAACTTGGTGCCCGAGGTGGTCATCGAGGCGGCCGCGACGGTCCGCCCGTGGAAGCCACCGTGGAAGACGACGATGTTGGGGCGCCCGGTCGCCTGACGGGCCAGCCGGATCGCCGCCTCGGCGGCCTCGGAGCCGGAGTTGGCGAAGAAGAGACTGTCGAGGCCGGCGGGGAGGACGGGGCCGAGGCGGTCGACCAGGTCGAGGAGCGGGCGGTGCCTGACCGTCGTGTACTGCCCGTGGACCAGGTTGGCGATCTGGCGCTGGGTGGCCTCGACGATCTTCGGGTGGCTGTGTCCGGTGCTGGTCACGCCGATGCCGGCGGTGAAGTCGAGATAGCGGCGATCGTCCTCGTCGAAGAGCTGAACGCCTTCGCCGCGAGCCGCTACGACCGGGGTTGCCTGCTTGAGGATGGGGGAGAGCTTGGCCACCATGAACTCCTGTCGATTGTTGACAATCCGACCCGCTACTACACTAGGCCAGCGTTGGCCGGCTGTCAGCCGGACGGCCGGATGCTGACCTTGGAGGCAGATGCGTGATGGGCGGAGAACCGAACGAGGCACGGGTCGTGGCAGAGGTCCCGAAGGGGCTTCTTGTCGCAGGTCAGTGGGTGGATGCCGGCGACGGAGCGACCTTCGACGTGCTCGACCCGTCGACGGGGGAGGTGCTCTGTGCGGTCGCCGACGCGACCCCCGAGGACGGCCGCCGTGCGCTCGACGCCGCCGCGGGCGCGCAGAAGGAGTTCGCCACGACGGCTCCCCGCGCCCGCGCCGACATGCTGATGGCCGCCTTCGACCTCCTGCACGAGCGGATCGACGACCTCGCGCTGCTGATGACGCTCGAGATGGGCAAGCCACTGGCCGAGGCGCGAGGCGAGATCGCGTACGCCGCGGAGTTCTTCCGTCACTTCGCCGAGGAGGCGGTGCGGATCGAGGGTGGCTACCAGACCGCGCCGACCGGCGGCTCCCGGTTCCTCATCACGAAGCAGCCGGTCGGGCCGGCGCTGCTGATCACGCCGTGGAACTTCCCGATGGCGATGGGGACCCGCAAGATCGGGCCGGCGATCGCGGCCGGGTGCACCAGCATCGTCAAGCCCGCCCAACAGACGCCGCTCTCGATGCTGGCCCTCGGGGAGATCCTGCGCGAGGCCGGTGTTCCCGACGGGGTTGTCAACATTCTGCCGACGACCCGGCCCGGCGAGCTGACCGAGCCGCTGCTGCGCTCCGGCGTGATCCGCAAGCTCTCCTTCACCGGCTCCACGGCCGTCGGTCGGGTGCTGCTCGCCCAGAGCGCGGAGCAGGTGCTGCGTACGTCCATGGAGCTCGGCGGCAACGCCGGCTTCGTCGTCTTCGAAGACGCCGACATCGACGAGGCGGTCGCCGGTGCGATGGCCGCGAAGATGCGCAACACGGGGGAGGCGTGCACGGCCGCCAACCGGATCTACGTGCAGCGATCGGTCATCGAGGAGTTCGGCGACCGGCTCGCCAAGGCGATGTCCGAGCTGCCTGTCGGCCGTGGCGTCGAGGAGGGCGTACGCGTCGGGCCGCTCATCGACGAGGCGGCCCGGGAGAAGGTGCAGACCCTCGTCGACGACGCGGTGGCCGGTGGTGCCCGCGTGCTGACCGGCGGCACCGCCCCTGATGGCCCTGGCTACTTCTACCCGCCGACCGTGCTCACCGGCGTCCCCGCCTCCGCGAAGATGGGCAGCGAGGAGATCTTCGGGCCGGTCGCGCCGCTGACGCCGTTCGACACCGAGGACGAGGTGGTCGAGGCGGTCAACGACACCGAGTACGGCCTGGTCAACTACGTCTTCACCAACGACCTGCGCCGTGGCCTGCGGGTCGCCGAGGCGCTCGAGTCCGGAATGGTCGGGCTGAACCAGGGCGTGGTCTCCAACCCCGCCGCGCCCTTCGGTGGCGTCAAGGCCTCGGGACTGGGGCGGGAGGGCGGGCGTACCGGGATCGAGGAGTTCCTCGAGACCAAGTACGTCGGGATCGCGATGTGATCCCACGACCTGCGCCGTGCCTGCGCCCCCGGAACCGGGGGCGCAGGCACGGTCTCGTCAGAGCAGGATCGCCTTCAGCTCGGTGAACTCCTCGATCCCGGCCCTGCCCATCTCTCGGGCGGTCCCGGACTGCTTGCGCCCGCCGAAAGGCGCCAGCGGCGTGAACGCGCCACCGTTGACATGGACCTGGCCGACCTCGAGGCGCCGCGCGACCGAGAGGGCTCGGTCGGGACTCCCGAACACCGCCGCGGTGAGGCCGTACGGCGTGCCGTTCGCGATCCGCACCGCATCGTCGTCGTCGGTGTAGGCGATGACGCTGAGCACCGGCCCGAAGATCTCCTCCTGGGCGATCGTCGAGTCCGGGTCGACGTTCGCGAAGATCGTCGGCCGGATGAACGCACCGCCTTCCAGGCCGGGCACCCGTCCGGGTCCGCCGACGACCAGCTCGGCTCCCTCCGCGAGTCCCTTCTCGATGTAGCCGTTCACCCGTTGCCACTGCGCCTCGGAGGCGACCGGTCCGAGCCGGGTCGTCTCATCGGCAGGGTCGCCCACCGTGTACTCGGCGGCGGCCTCGCGCAGCTTCGCCACGATCTCGTCGTGTCGTGCGGCGGGGACGAGCAGCCGCGTCCAGGCGCCACAGGCCTGACCGCTGTTGCTCCAGGCGTACTGCAGGGTCTCCGCGACCACCTCGTCGAGGTCGGCGTCGTCGAGCGCGATGCTGGCGCTCTTGCCACCGAGCTCGAGCCCCACCCGCTTGACCGTGTCGGCCGCGACCGCTGCGACACGCCTGCCCGCGGCCGTCGAGCCCGTGAACGACACCATGTCGATGCCCGGGTGCGCCGAGATGGCCTCGCCCACGACGCTTCCGGTGCCGTAGACGATGTTCAGCACGCCGGCCGGGATCCCGGCGGCCGCTGCTGCGTCGGCCAGGATCGGTCCGGTCAGCGGAGCGGTCTCGGCAGGCTTGAGGATCACCGTGTTGCCGGCCAGCAGCGCCGGGACGACCTTCGTCACGACCTGCTGGAGCGGGAAGTTCCAGGGGGTGATGGCACCGACGACCCCGACGGGTTCACGCACGAGGATGGCGTTGCCGGCCCGCTCCTCCCACGAGATCTCGGCGGCCAGGTCGGCGACTGCGGTGGTCACCAACGGTGGGAACGCCGCCTGCGCGAGCCGGGAGAACCCGATCGGCACGCCGATCTCGGTCGAGATGGTCTGAGCGATCCGTTCGCCGCGAGCCGTCAGCTCGGCCGCGAGGGCTCGCAGCACATCGGCTCGGGCGGCGGGGCCGATGCCGGCCCAACCCGGAAGTGCCGTACGAGCGGCCTCGACCGCCCGGTCGACGTCGGCGGCGGTGCCGAGCGGAGCGGTGGCGACCACTCGCCCGTCAACAGGGCTGACGATCTCCATCGTGGTGGTCGCGGGGACGACGTTGCCGGCCACCCAGTGGCCGGGGACGTCATAGGTCAGGTCGATGCTTGTCATGCCACCACGGTGCTTCGCCCGACGGACCCCATCCATGCCCGGTCATGACAAGGCTGGAGGGGAGTAAGAGATCGCCTGCCGTTGTTGGGAAGACGTGAATCGCGTACGACTCGCAGAGTTTCTGCGCACGCGCCGCGAGGCGCTCCAACCGGAGGACGTCGGACTTCCCAGGGGAAGTCACCGCCGGACGCCGGGACTCCGGCGCGACGAGGTCGCAGAGCTCAGTGGCATCTCCACGCACTACTACACCCGCATCGAGCAACCGCGTGGCCCGGTGCCGTCAGCACAGGTGCTCGCGGCCATCGCCCGTGGGCTGCGGCTCAGCTCCGACGAGCTCGATCACCTTCTGCGCCTGGCGGGCCATCCAGCCGTACGTCCGGCCGACCCGCGACACGGGATCAGCCCGGGCCTGCGGCGGATCTTCGACCGGCTCCAGGATGAGACGGCCCTCATCGTCGACGAGGTCGGTGAGACCCTCCTGCAGACCCCCGCAGCGGTCGCTCTGCTCGGGGACGAGACCCGCTACTCCGGGATGATGCGCAGCCGCATCTATCGGTGGTTCACCGACCCGACGTCGCGCCGGCGCACGCCGACCGAGGATCACCCCGCTCACAGCCGTGCGCTGGTCGCCCAGCTCGAGCACGCGGCCGCGTCCACCAGGAATCCCCGCGCCGACGCGATGATCGCCGCGCTGCGGCGCTCGAGCCCCGAGTTCGAGGAGCTGTGGAGCCGACACCCGGTGGCCGGGCCCTACTGCGACGCGAAACGCCTGATCCACGACGAGGTCGGCGAGATCGAGCTGCACGGCCAGACTCTCCACGACCCCGAGCGGCCCCAGGCTCTGACAGTGTTCACGGCAGAGCCCGGCAGTGAGAGCGAACGTCGACTCAGGATGCTGTCACGCGTCTAGACGTAACCCTCGTCGTTGTCCTCGGCGTGGATGAGGCGCCGTAGCGCCTCGTCCATGTGCAGCTCGACGCGCTTGAGGGTGAGCTTCACATCGCCGGCTTCGATGGCGTCGACGATCTGGATGTGCTCCTCGACCAGCTCGAGCGGCTGTTGGTAGGTGCCCTCCAGCGCGGTCAGGCACATCCGCGTCTCGACGATCAGGGTCTGGTGCATGCGGGCCAGGCGCCGGCTCCCGGAGCACTGCACGAGCACGTCGTGGAAGCGGAAGTCGGCATCGCTCAGCTTCGCCGGGTCGCCGAGCTCGAGCGACTTGGTCATCGCGTCGCAGGCGGCGCGGAGCTCGCGCAGCGCCGCGGGGACCCGTGCCTTGGCGATCATCGTGGCGGCGGCACCCTCGACGGCTGCCCTGGCCACGTAGATGTCTCGGATGTCGGCCTCGTCGAGCTCGATCACGAAGAGTCCGCGGTTGGGCTCGCTGCGGAGCAGGCCCTCCTGGACCAGGCGCTGCATCGCCTCGCGCAGCGGGCCGCGGCTGACGCCGAACTGGGCCGAGAGCGCGGTCTCGCTCAGCTGTGCACCGGGCTGCAGGGTGCGCTCCATGATCGCCGTACGCAGCTGGCGAGCGATGACCGAGGCCGTCGACTCCCTGTGCACGGGTTCGAAGCTCGATGTCACTGTCAACGTGGTCTCCGATGGACTACCGAGAAGAGTTTGATTGTTGACAATCATTGCATGTGGCCGGTCCGGCGGTGAGCGGATCGACCGAGCGTGCCGGGTACGCGGATCGCACCCGGCACGCTCGTTCGCAGACGTCGGTCAGACCGTCTTGTCGAGACTGTCGAGCTCGGCGAGCTCCGCCTCGGACTCCGGCGTACCCGGGATCTCGGTGCCTCGGATCGACTTGCCGGCCGTCTCGACGACGAAGAACAGCGCGATCAGGCCGACCACGGATCCGGCGATCATGTAGTACGCCGGCATCAGCACGTCACCGGTGGCGCCGATCAGTGCGTTGTTGACGTACAGCGCCGTGCCGCCGAAGGCGGCGGTGGAGATGTTGTAGCCGATCGCCATGCCGCCGTAGCGCACCTGCGAGGGGAACATCGCCGGGAAGGTCGCCGAGATCGTCGCGAGCTGGGCGACGTAGACGATGCCCAGCACGGTGAACCCGAGGACCGCCGGCCAGAAGCCCTGACCGATCAGCAGGAACATCGGGACCGACAGCACGATCAGCCCGATGAACGAGCCGCCCCACATCGGCTTGCGGCCGACCTTGTCCGAGAGCGATCCGGCGATCGGCAGGAAGACAAGCATCGCGACCTGTCCGAAGATGACCAGCAGGTCGGCGTCGGAGCTGCTGAAGCCGGCCTCCTCCTGCAGGTAGGTCGCCATATAGGCCAGCAGGGTGTAGTTGGCGATGTTGAGCGCAGCGACCAGGCCGATCAGGGTGAGGATCGGCTTCCAGAACAGCGCGAAGAGATCCTTGAGCGCGGCCCCGGCGCCGCCCTCGACGGCGTCCTGCGTCTCGAGCTCCTGGAAGACCGGCGTCTCCTCGAGCTTGGTCCGGATGTAGAGGCCGATGAGGCCGATCGGGCCACCGATGAGGAACGGGATTCGCCAGCCCCACTCGGTCATCGCCGCGTCACCGATGATCGACTCGGTGGTGAACACGACGGCGATGGCGGCGGTGAAGCCGACGATGGTGCCGAACTCCAGGAAGCTGCCGTAGAACCCACGCTTCTTGTCGGGTGCGCACTCGGCCATGTACGTCGCGGCGCCGCCGTACTCACCGCCGGTCGAGAATCCCTGGATCACCCGGAGCAGCACGAGCAGGACCACGGCCCAGACGCCGACCGAGTCGTACGTCGGCAGGCAGCCGACCAGGAAGGTCGCGCCGGCCATCAGGATGATCGTCATCGCGAGGACGCGCTGGCGCCCGATGCGGTCACCGAGGGGGCCCCAGAAGAGGCCGCCGAGCGGTCGCAGGATGAACGAGATCGCGAAGGTCAGAGCTGTGCCGGCAAAGCCGTACTCCGGGAAGAAGTTGGCAGTGATCTCGGTCGCGACGTAGGCGAAGGCACCGTAGTCGAACCACTCTGTCGCATTGCCGACCGCTGAGCCCGTGATGGCTCTTCGGAGCTTCGATTTGTCGGGTTGTGCCTCGGCGGAGGGGATGGTTGGGGTTCCTGACATTTCTTCTCACCTGCTCGGTGTGATTGATGGCTGGGGACCGCTTTTGACCCGCAGTGTTGACTGTAGGTTTGTCAACAATCTGCGCCACGTTAGCGCTGTCTGTGCGCCTTGGCTAGGGCGCGCTGAAGGTGGCGCGGGGTGGGACGGGAGGTTTATGTAAAGCCGCGACGCTACCTGAAGAGGGTGCCGAGCCGAGGCAGGGGGCGGGGCGTTCCGGCGAGTCGCAGGCCCTCCCAGACGGTCACCTGGTTGGCCGTGAGCACGGGTTTCCCGAGGGCTTTCTCCAACGTATCGATGCAGGTCAGCGTGTGCAGCGCGGTGTCGGGAACGAGGACGGCCTCGGCCTCGGGAACATCCACCGACAGGGTCATCTCGAGGACCGCATCCGGGCCGAGACGGCCGGCGTCGACGGCGGTGAAGATCCCGCTGGCGCCGAAGGAGACCACCTCGACCCCGCCGGCCTCGAGGAAGGTGCTGAAGTGTGCGGCCAGCTCCTCAGGATAGGAGGCGGCGACGGCGACCTTCTCGAGCCCGAGCGCCCGGGCCGCCTCGACGAAGGCGATCGAGGTCGACGAGGCGGGGACGCCCAGCCGCTCGCTGATCGCGGCCGCCTGGGCCGCGGCGCCGTCCCGGCCGTAGACGAAGCTGCCCGACGTGCACGCCCACATCACCGCGTCGGGGGAGTGGGCCGCGATCGCGTCGGCTCCCTGCGCGAGCCGGGCCGCGGAGCCGGTGTCGAGGAGAGCCTCGACGGTGTGCTCGTCGCGGCCCATGGAGGTGTGGACCAGCGGCAGCCAGATCGCGCCACCGAGCGCGTTCTCGAGCGCCGGGAAGTCGTCCTCGGCCGCGTAGCCGGGATAGAGCAGTCCGATGACCGGTGGCCGGGTCATGAGGCATGCCCCAGCAGATCCTCGGCGGCCGGTGGGGTGCGCCCGACCATCCGGAGCGCGGCCTCCATGGTGGCCCGGTTCGCGGAGATCACCGGCTTTCCGAGCTCGGCCTCGAGGCGGCCGATGATGTCGTACGTCGCCAGGTTCGTGCACGAGACGACGACCGCCTCGGCGGCGTCGGTGTCGGCGGCTCGCACCAGGTCGAGCGTGGTCTCGTACGGAACCTCCCAGATGTGGTGACCCAGTCCGAGGTCGCCGGTGCTCACGACGGTGATCCCGGCCTCGGCCAGGAAGCGGCCGAACCGGCCGGCGAGCGCGACGTCGTAGGGGGTCGCGACCGCGACCCGGGAGACGCCGAGAGCGGAGAGCGACTCCAGCACCGCGCCGGAGGTGGTGATCGCGGGTGCGCCGCCGGCCCGGCTCATCGCGGCGGCCAGCCGCCGCTCGCCATGCCGGCCGTGGACGAAGCTGCCGGAGGTGCAGGCGTAGACGTAGAGGTGGGGTTCGGCGGCCGCGAGGTCGCGCACGGCCTGCTCGACGACCGCGGTCTCGCTGATCTCCTCGGCCATCTCGAGGGTGACCGCACGGTCGGTGAAGGGCGTCCGGTTGAAGAGCAGGCTGGTGTCGGGCGGGGCCCACCGCCACAGCTCGTGGTCGAGCACCATGTCATGGGGAACGACCACGGCGATGCGTACTGTCGGGGACATCGCACCTCGCTAGGATTGTTGACAATCTTCAATCTGCCCTCCTAGCGTAGTCTCGGATTGTTGCCGAGGTGTGTCGAGTGCGACGGAGGATTTCTTGGAGACGTCCCGGCGCCCCGCGATCACGATCCTCTGCCCGCCCGACGGCGGCAGACCCGCCGGCATGGAGCGCCTCGAGGCGGATGCCGAGCTCATCTACACCGATGCCGCGGGCCTGGCCGACGCGCTTCGTGGCGCCGAGGCGCTGCTGCTGTGGGACTACTTCTCCGAGGCCGTACGCGACGCCTGGCCGAGCGCCGGCTCGCTGCGCTGGCTCCATGTCGCGGCCGCCGGGGTCGACAAGCTGCTGTTCCCGGAGCTGGTCGCCTCCGAGGTCGTCGTCACCAACGCCCGCGGGATCTTCGACCGGGCGATGGCGGAGTTCGTGCTCGGCTCGATCCTGGCCGTGGCCAAGGACATCTACCTCAGCCATGACCTGCAGTCGGCCCGGAAGTGGCTGCGCCGCGAGACTCGGCTGATCAGCGCCGAGACCGCGCTCATCGTCGGCACCGGCGCGATCGGTCGCGAGACGGCCCGGCTGCTGCGCGCGGCCGGGATGGACGTACGCGGCGCCGGCCGCACCGCCCGCAGTGGCGATCCCGACTTCGGTGAGGTCGTCGCCAGCGCCGACCTCACCGCACACGTCGGCTGGGCCGACCACGTCGTCGTCACGGCCCCGCTGACCGACGACACCCGTGGCCTGATCAGCGAAGACGTGCTCGCGGCGATGAAGCCGGGCAGCCATCTGGTCAACGTCGGTCGCGGGCAGATCGTCGACGAGGCCGCGCTCGTCTCCGCGCTCCGCGACGGCCCGGTCAAGGCGGCGTCGCTGGACGTCTTCGAGGTCGAGCCGCTGCCGGCCGATAGCCCGATGTGGACCATGCCGGGGGTGGCCGTCTCGGCACACATGTCCGGCGACTACGAGGGCTGGCGAGAGGCGCTGGCGGACCAGTTCGTCGACAACGCCCGGCGCTGGCTGAGCGGCGATCCGCTGCTGAACGTCGTCGACAAGCAGCGCGGCTTCGTCGTCGCGGAGCAGGGGGAGAGGTCATGACCGACCCGATGACCGATCAGATGCCCGACCCGATGACCGCGGCCGGCGCGGAACTCAGCGCCTTGACCGCCGCCGAGCTCGTGGCCGGCTACCGCGCGGGCGCCTTCACCCCGCTCGATGCGACACGGTCGGTGCTCGACACGATCGACGAGCGTGACCCCGCGGTGAACGCGTTCGTCCGGGTCGATCCCGACGGTGCGCTGGCGCAGGCGACCGCGTCCACCGAGCGATGGCGGGCCGGACATCCGCTCGGCAGCGCCGACGGCGTACCGACCTCGGTCAAGGACATCCTGTGGACCGCCGGATTGCCGACAATCCGCGGCACCTGGCTCATCGACGAGGCGGGCCCGTGGCCTGAGGACGCTCCCACGGTCGCGCGGCTGCGCGAGGCCGGCGCCGTGATCACCGGGAAGACGACGACTCCCGAGTTCGCCTGGAAGGGCGTCACCGACTCGCTCCGCCACGGCTCCACCGGCAACCCCTGGGACCCGGGCCTGACCTCGGGCGGATCCAGCGGCGGTGCCGCGGCGGCGGTCGGTCTCGGTATGGGCCCGTGGGCGCTCGGCACCGACGGCGGCGGCTCGGTCCGGATCCCAGCGTCCTTCACCGGCACGGTGACGATCAAGCCGACCTACGGACTGATTCCGCTCTATCCCGCCAGCCCCTTCGGCACCCTCTCGCACGCCGGCCCGATGACCAGGACCGTGACCGACGCCGCGGCGCTGCTCGACGTGATCGCCGGCTTCGACTCCCGCGACTGGTCGGCGATGCCCACGCCGGGATCCTCGTTCCTGGCCGGCCTGGACGACGGCGTCGAAGGGCTGAGGATCGGGTTCTCGCCCACGCTCGGGTACGGCGAGAACGACCCCGAGGTCGAACGGCTGGTCCGCGAGGCGGTCGCCGTGCTCGAGTCCGAGGGAGCCCAGGTCGAGGAGGTCGATCCCGGTTTCACCGACCCGGTCGAGGCGTTCGAGGTGCTCTGGTTCTGCGGAGCGGCGAAGGTGCTCGACGCCTATCCTCCTGGCGCGATCGACAAGATCGACCCGCTGCTGCGCGAGGGCATCGAGACCAAGGGCCAAGGCTCCGCGGCCGACTACCTGGACGCCACCGCGGTCCGGATGGACCTCGGCCGGCTGATGGGGCGGTTCCACGAGACGTACGACCTGCTGGTCACCCCGACCATGCCGATCACCGCCTTCGAGCGAGGGTTGCCGGCGCCCAAGGGCTGGCCCTCGCAGTGGTGGCCGAGCTGGACGCCCTACACCTACCCGTTCAACATGACCCAGCAGCCGGCGGCGAGCGTGCCCTGCGGCACCACCGGCGCGGGGCTGCCCGTCGGCCTCCAGATCGTCGGCGCCCGCCACGACGACGCCCGGGTGCTGCGCGCGGCGCGAGCGTACGAGCGGGCCAGCGGTGAGCTGTTCGTCCGACCTGTCGACAATCCTCGAGGAGCCCGATGAGCCGCTACATCACCGTCACCTTGGAGCGCCGCGGCGTCTCCTGCCTCGCCCGCCTGCTCGATGAGGAGGCGCCACGCACCGCCGGCGCCGTGTGGGACGCACTGCCGCTCAGCGGCCAGGTCTTCCACGGCAAGTACGCCCGCAACGAGATCTACAACCTGGTGCCCGCCTTCGCCGCCAAGGAGCCCGGCAAGGAGAACACCACGGTCACCCCGATCCCCGGCGACCTGTGCTACTTCGCCTTCTCCTCCGACGACCTCGGCAACCCGTCCTACGGCTACCCGGAGGACCGCGGACCGGGGGAGATGACCGAGATCGTCGACCTCGCCCTCTTCTACGGCCGCAACAACCTGCTCATCAACGGCGACCAGGGCTGGGTGCCGGGCAACGTCTTCGGCACGGTCGTCGACGGCCTCGAGGAGATGGCGCAGGCCTGCCAGGACGTCTGGATGAACGGCGCCACCGACGAGGTCCTCACCTTCGCGCGCTCGCACGACGACGCGCAGTAGCCGACGCGCGACACCGGACCCGGGCGAGGACCACAGGTGCCCGAGCTCGGCCGACGACAGCCGCCTACTCCTGCGGGGGCAGACCGAGGACGGCACTCATCGCGGTCAGCGCCCAGGTGCTGACCGGCGCGCCCACCTCCATCTGGAGGGAGGGCGTGATGCCCGACGCGATGGCCTTGATCGCGAACGCCGCTTGGTCGGGATCGAGACTCTGGGGGAGGTCGCCGGCGTCGATCGCGGTGGCGATCTCGCGACGTAGCGTCTTGCGCCACCGGGCGGAGCCGCTGGCGAGGAGGTCGTGCACGGGGCCGTCGCGGCCGTCGAAGTCGAAGGTCATCTGTTCCACCGCGCATCCGCCGGGATAGGGCGGGTTGACGGCGTAGTCGACCCAGGAGCGGCACAGCGCACGGAGGCGTACGAGCCCGGGTTCGTGGTGTGCAACCGGTGCCCAGACGAGCTCGACGAAGCGCTGTTGGGTGTATTCGACCGCGGCCAGCTGGAGGTTCTCCTTGCTGCCGAACTGGCCGATCACGCCCGATTTGCTCATCCCCAGCCGGGTGGCGAGGCGGCCGATCGAGATCGTGTCCAGACCCTCGATCGAGGCCAGGTCGGCGGCCTCCTTGAGGATCGATTGCCGCGTATCGAGGGCTGCCTGAGCTGATGCGCGTCCCGCCATGCCGACGACTATAGCGCACGGTCGTATTCTATTGACGTACGAACGATCGTACTCTAAAACGGAATCATGACGACCTTTGCTCAGCTCTACCCCGCCGAGGCCGCGGACCGCGACTGCCTCGATCCGGGCCTCGCGCAAGCCGTGCTCGACAACGGGCGCTGGCACCGGCTGGTGATCCTCGGCGACAGCGTCGCCGCCGGCGTACGTGATCCTCTGGAGGGCTACCGGGACCTCTCGGCGGGGGAGCGGCTCGTGGAGGCGCTGGCCGCGACGCGGCCGGAGTTCAGGCACCGTACGCTCGCGCAGCCGTTCCTGCGGACCGCCGAGATCCGGGAGAAGTTCCTCTCCGATGCGCTGGCCTTCGAGCCGGACCTGGTCGTGGTCAGTGCTGGCGGGAACGACGCCTTCTCGCGTGGTTTCGACGCGGAGCGGTTCACCGCGGAGCTCGACGCGCTGTTGCGGCCGCTGGCTTCGACGGGCGCTACCGTCGCGACGATCGGGCTCTACGACTGGGCTCACTCGGGGCTGCTTCCCGCCGAGACGGCGACCGAGACCGCGCTCAGGCTCGACGAGGTCGACAGCGTGCAGCGTCACGTCGTCGAAGGTGTCGGCGGGATCCATCTGGGGGCCCGGCGGATCGCGGCCGGGCGGGATCCGGCGATCTACTCGGCGGACAGGATCCACGCGAACGCTCGCGGACAGGCGATCGCCTTCGCGAACGTCGTACGTCATCTCTCGGCCTATCGCGCCGTGCCCGACTGGCTTCGCTGAACCGACGGGCGCGACCGCCCGGCCCACCGCGGAGACGTCAAGTGACCGTGGTCGCCTCGTCGATGGATGCTGTTCGAAGCCGGCCCGTAGGGTTTGGGTATGTCTTGGTTGGAGCGCAACACCCATCACTGGGACGACTGGTCCCTGGCCGATCTGGTCGCAGCCAAGCAGGGGCAGCGGGTCAGTCTCGTGGTCCCGGCGCGCAACGAGGCCGCGACCGTCGGCGGCCTGGTCGACAGGCTGCGGACCAGCCTGATGGAGACCTCGGATCTGGTCGACGAGCTCGTCGTCATCGACTCCGACTCCTCCGACGACACCGCGCGGATCGCCGCCGACGCCGGGGCTGACGTCTACGCCTCGGCCGCGATCCGGCCCGAGCTCGGCTCCTACCCGGGCAAGGGCGAGGCGATGTGGAAGTCACAGTTCGTGACCACCGGCGAGCTGATCGTCTTCATGGACGCCGACCTGACCGACTGGGACACCCATTTCGTACGCGGCCTGGTCGGCCCGCTTGTCAACAATCCGAGGATCGATCTGGTCAAGGGCTTCTACCGGCGCCCGGGGGAGCACGGTCTCGACGGCGGCCGGGTCACCGAGCTCGTCGCCCGCCCGCTGCTCGCCCTCCACCGCAGGCCGCTGCGGGATCTGATCCAGCCGCTGGCGGGGGAGTGGTCGATCCGGCGCTCGCTGTTCGAGCGGCTGCGGGTCCCGACCGGCTACGGCGTGGAGCTCGCCGCCCTCGTCGACACCCTGGACACGCGGGGGATGGATGCGATCGCCCAGGTCGATCTCGGCCAGCGCGACCACAGCCACCAGGATCTCTTCGACCTCGGCCTGATGGCGACCCAGATCGTGGGCATGATGTCGCGCCGCCTCGGCACCGGTCCGGCGGGCGACGACGTCGAGATGCGGCAGTACATCCCGATCGACGGCTCGACCAAGGTCGTCGACCGCTCCGTGAGCCTGCTGGAGCGGCCGCCGGTGCGCGACGGCTCGGGCGGTATGGTCGCCTGATGCTGCGCCTGGGACGACATGCCTTCGGTGATGACGAGGCGCTGATGATGGCGATCGTCAACCGCACCCCGGACTCGTTCTTCGACAAGGGAGCGACCTGGGCCGAGGACGCCGCCTTCGAGCGCGTACGCCTGGTGGCCTCCCAAGGCGCCGAGATCGTCGACATCGGCGGGATCAAAGCGGCACCAGGGGCCGAGATCGGCGCGGCGGAGGAGAAGGCCCGCGTGGTCGACTTCGTCGCCCGGGTGCGCGAGGAGTTCCCGGCGCTGGTGATCTCGGTGGACACCTGGCGCGCCGAGGTGGGTGACGCGGTGTGTGCGGCCGGCGCCGACCTCATCAACGACGCCTGGGGCGGGGCCGATCCGGAGCTCGTCGACGTCGCAGCCGCCCACGGCGCGGCGATCGTGTGCACCCACACCGGCGGCGTGACGCCACGGACGCGGCCCTACCGGATCGAGTACGACGACGTGCTCCGCGACGCGATCGACTCGACCCTCGGCTACGCCCAGCGAGCCCTGGACGCGGGCGTCGCGAAGGACTCGATCGTGATCGACCCCGCCCACGACTTCGGGAAGAACACCTTCCACTCCCTCGAGATCACCCGCCGGCTCGGTGAGATGGTCGCGACCGGCTGGCCGGTGCTGGTCTCCCTCTCCAACAAGGACTTCGTGGGTGAGACGCTCGACCTGCCGGTCGGCGAGCGCCTCCTCGGCACCCTGGCCGCGACCTCGGTCTGCGCGCTGGCCGGTGCCCGCATCTACCGCGTCCACCAGGTCCCGGAGACCCGGCAGACCGTCGACATGGTCTGGACGATCGCCGGCCGACGACGTCCGAAGCGAGCGATCAGGGGACTGCAGTGACTCGAGTGGCGCTGGTTCCGGGATGCCTGGCCCTGCTGCCGGAGTACGCCTCGCTCGACGACCCGGTCGACGAGCTCCGCTCCGCCTGCCTGGCCGCGGTGGCCTGGCTGGGCGAGGACGTGCGCGTGATCGCCGGTACGCAGGGTGCTCGGGTGGCCTCCTCGCTGCTGGCCGAGGTCGGTGCGGCTCCGGTGACCAGCGGCGAGACGGCGTACCTCATCGTCGGCAACGGCTCGGCCTGCCGCAGCGAGAAGGCTCCGGGCCACCTCGACCCGCGGGCCGCCGGGTTCGACGAGGCGCTCGGCAAGGCGCTGGTCTCGCCCGACCCCGAGGCGCTCGGCGCGCTCGATCTCGGGTTGGCCGATGAGCTCTGGGCCGACGTCGGACCGATCGTAGAGGCGGCCGACCTGCTGCGCAGCGTCGCGACGGTGGCGGTCGACTATGACGGCGACCCCTACGGGGTGCGTTACTGGGTCGCTCGCTGGGAGTAGCCGAGCAGGTCGGTGAGTCCGGCTGCGTAGATCTTCGGGGTGACGTCGCCCAGCATGAGCCGCTGCAGGATGAAGCCGGGCAGCAGGCCGGTGAGGACCATCGCGATCCGTTCGGGATCGGCGTCCGGGTGGAACCGGCCGGCTTCGATGGCGCCTTCGGCGTAGGTGCGCCAGGCGGCCCGGATGCGGCGGGCCTCGGGTGCCATCAGCTCGCGGACCTCCGGGTCACGGGCTGCCTCGGCCCAGGTCTGCAGCGCGATCCGGGGGAGGTCGACGCCGAGCTCGGCGGAGAGTTCGAGGAGGTGCTGCGTCGCGGCCTCGATCGCGCGCTCGGGCGGGGGAGCGGCCTCGCCGGAGCTCGGGTCAGGGGTGAAGCTGGTGATGGCCTCGGCGATGGTCGTCAGGCCCGACTCGGCGATCACCCGGATGATGTCGCTCTTCCCGCGGAAGTACGTGTAGACCGAGCCGGCGGACAGGCCGGACTCCTTGACCACCGCGGCCATCGTCGTCTTGTGGAAGCCATCGCGCTCCACGCAGCGCAGCGTCGCCGCGATGATCTGCTGGCGCTTCTCGGCGCGATGCTCCTCGCTGATCTTCGGCATGCCGGAAGCATACCTCAAAAGAAAACGAACATTCATTCTTGATAAATCCGACGAGACGGAGGAGAGTGTCGTTCAAAGAGAATGAACATTCGTTTTTTTGGGGAAGGAACCCACCATGTCCCAGTCAGTGAAAGCCGTGATCGGGGTCAGCCTCGGTCTGGTCACCCTGCTCACGTTGCTCATCTCCGCGTTCGCCTGGCCGACCAGCGAGCTGGAGCCCAGATCGCTGCCACTGGTTGTCGCCGGCCCCGAGGCCGCGGTCACCCAGATCGAGACCCAGCTCGCCGCCAACGCGGGGGAGGACGCCTTCGAGATCACCGCCGTCGCGGACCGCGAGGAGGCGGTCGAGGCGATCGAGGACCGGGAGGCGTACGGCGCGATCGTCGTCGGCCCCCAGGGCCCGGAGTTCCTGGTCGCCTCCGCGGCCAGCGCCAACGTCGCTCAGCAGCTCACTCAGATGGCCACCGCCATGGGTGCCGAGACGGGCTCACAGCCCCAGGTGACCGACGTCGTCGCGAGCGCGGAGGACGACCCGCGCGGCGTCGTCTTCGGCGCGTCCGCGCTACCGCTGGTGATCGGCGGCATCATGGCCGGCGCCATCACCTCCCTGGTGCTGACCCGCACCCGTGACCGGGTCGTGGCCGCCTTCCTGATCGCGATCGGCGGTGGTCTCGCGATGACCGGCGTCGTCCAGGGCTGGCTCGGCGCCCTGGAGGGCAGCTACCTGGCCAACGCCGGAGTCGTCGCCCTCGGCATCCTCGCGGTCGCGCTCCCGATCATCGGCCTGCGCCACCTCATCGGCCCGGCAGGCGTCGGCATCGTCGCGCTGCTGATCCTGCTCGTCGGCAACCCGCTCTCCGGAATCACCTCCGCCCCGGAGATGGTGCCGTTCGGCTGGCTCGGCCAGCTGATGCCCCCGGGTGCGGCGGGGTCGGCGCTGCGCGGGTTCTCGTTCTTCGACGGCGCCGGGACCACCGTGCCGCTGATCGTCCTCGCCTGCTGGGCCGGGGTCGGCCTGCTCCTCACCGTGCTTCCGCACCGCGAGAAGGGTGGTGCCGAGGAGGCAGGAGCCGGACGAACCGAGCGTGACCTGGACGCCGTGGCACGGTAGAACAGTACGGATGAGTCATCCACGCGAGCCGGTCGGTGAGTGGTGGCGCGACCAGGTGGCCGCGCTCCACCGCTGGGGCCGGCTCGTGCTGCGTGACGAGGAGGACTCGGTCCACCAGATGCGGGTGACCGTACGCAGGCTACGCAGCGTCCTGGCGACCTACCGCCCGCTTCTCGACACGGAGTGGAGCGAGCCGCTCCGGGCGGAGCTGAAGTGGCTCGCCGCCCTCCTCGGAGACGTACGAGACGCGGAGGTGCTCCGCAGACGTCTGCGGCGTTGGGCGGCCGAGCACGGTCCGGGACCGACCGGTGTCGACGCGCTGCGGGCGGCGCTGGCCGAGCGCCAGGCCCAGGGGCGAGCCCGGCTGCTGCCGGAGCTGGACGGCGACCGCTACCGCGAGCTGATCGCCGGCCTCGCCGATGGTCTGCGCTGGTCAGAGGCGGACCCGCGCAAGAAGGCACTGCGCAAGCGGCTCCGCCGGAGCTGGCGACGGCTGGTGGTCGCGGCCGACGCGGTCGGGGAGACCGACGACACCGAAGAGCGTCGTCGGCGGCTCCATGAGGTGCGCAAGAAGGCCAAGCGGGTCCGCTACACGGCCGAGTCGCTGGGCGGGGTCTTCGGTAAGGACGCCGAGCGCCTCGCCAAGGCCGCCAAGTCGGTCCAGTCGACCCTCGGCGACCTCAACGACGCCACCGTCATGATCATGACGATCGGACTGGTTCCCGAGCCGGACGACGCGGTCCGCGAGCTGTTCCAGGTCGAGGAGGCCGCCGCCGAAGACGCCGAGGAGCGGTTCGCCTCCGTCTGGAAGAAGGCGAACCGTTCGAAGGTTCACGGCTGGCTGGATCCCTGAGCCGGTCGGGCTCTATCCGACAGGGCTCTATTCGACAGGAAAGTCGAAGTACGTGTCGGGGTAGGGCTCCTCGATCAGCGAGTAGTGCCACCACTCGTTCTCGTAGCGGCTGAACCCGCACGACTCCATCACCGAGCACAGGTGCGACCGGTTGCGCGCCGCGACCTCGGAGACCCCGGCAGCTCCGTGGTGGGAGATCTCGTCCATCAGGTCGTGATCGCCACCCATGTCCAGCAGCGTTCCCGTGGCCAAGGAGAAGAGGGTCAGGTCGACGGTGCTGCCGCGGCTGTGGCCGGACTTCGTGGCGACGTACCCCTTCTCGAACATCTCCGGGCGGGTGATCGAGGGGTAGTGCACGCGTTTGCGCTCGTCATCCTCCGGCGCGGGCTCCTCCGCCCAGCGCAGGAACGCGTCGACGGCGCGCTGGGGGCGGTAGCCGTCCCACAGCAGGATCCCGAACCCGAGAGCGGCGGCCTCGTCCCGTGCCTGGGCGAGTGCTGCACACAGCTCGCGGGTCCCGACGATGCGGTTGACCAGGTAGCCATCGACCGGCTTGCCGGTGAAGTTGTCCCAGGTGGCGTACTTGCTGTCCCAGCGGATGCCCGGCGCCAGCTCGTCGACGAAGCCGAAGCCCTCCCTCATCGCACCGTCTCGTCCAGCGCGAGGGAGACCGCGCGGTCGAGGAACTCGGTCATCGAAATCCCTGCCGCGGCCATCATCCGCGGATAGCGGCTGTACGAGGTGAGCCCGGGCAGGGTGTTGACCTCGTTGAGCACCACGGTGCCGTCCGCCTTGAGGAACATGTCGACCCGCGCCAGACCGCGACAGCCCAGCGCCCGGTAGACCCGCTTCGCCTCGGCCTTGACCAGCTCCTGCGCCTCGGCCGGGATGTCGGCGGGCACGATGAAGGTGGCGTTCTCCGAGCCGGTCTCGGGTGCGTCCTCCTGGTGGATCTTGAAGAAGCCGTGCGAGAGCGCGACGTGGTCGACCTCTCCGGTGACCAGCTCGGCACCGTTGCCGAGGATCGCGCAGCCGATCTCCTCGGCGACGACACCCTCCTCGACGAGCACCTTCTCGTCGTACTGCCGCGCGGTCGCCACCGCGTCGGCCAGCTCCGCGGCCGAGGTCACCTTGCTCACGCCGAAGGACGACCCGGAGCGGGCGGGCTTCACGAAGACCGGATAGGGGAGTACGTCGGGATCGACCTCGTCGCCCGGAAGGAGGATCCAGTGGTTCGGCGTCGGGACGCCGGCCTCGCCGACGACCGTGTAGGCCAGCGACTTGTCCATGCACAGCGCCGAGCTCTGCACGTCGCAGCCGACGTACGGGATCCCGGAGAGCTCGAAGAGCCCTTGGATCGCGCCGTCCTCGCCGAGCTTGCCGTGCAGGACCGGGAGCACGACGTCGAGACGGATCGTCTCGTAGCTGCCCTCATCGAGGACGAGCAAGCCGTGGACGCTGCGGTCGGGGGAGAGCACGACGGGGCGGTGCGCGCCGTCCTCCCAGCTCGCCTCCGGACCGTCGCACAGGCGCCAGTCACCGCTCTTGGTGATGCCGATCCAGTAGGCCTCGTACCTGTCGGCATCGAGGTTCTTGGCAACCTCCTGCGCCGACTTCACCGAGACGGGGTGCTCCTCGAAGACGCCACCGAAGATGATGCCGACCTTGAGCTTAGACATGCGGAAACCTGCTTTCGAATTCACGACAGTTCACGATGGAGTTCTCGACCGTGTCCATGAGGGCATGGTCGGTGAAGTAGGCGATATGGGGGCTGACCAGCACATTCGGCATCTTCTGGAGCCGTGCCAGCCAGCCGTTGGGGATGTCCCGCCCCCGGAGATCGGCGTAGAAGATGCCTTCCTCGCCCTCGATGACGTCCAGCGCCGCACCGCCCAGCCGGCCCTCCTCGAGCGCGGTGACGAGCGCCGGCGTCTCGACGAGCGCGCCGCGACCGGTGTTGACGACGTACGCGCCGGGGCGCATCCGGTCGATGCGGCGGCGGTCGAGGAGATGGTGTGACTCCGTGCTGAGCGGCGCGTGAAGGGTGACGATGTCGCTGCGCTCGACCAGCGTGTCCAGGTCGACGTGCTCCACCCCCTCGGCCGCCGGCCGGGGCCGGATGTCATAGGCGAGTACGTCGCAGCCGAAGCCCCGCAGCCGGTCGATGACCGCCGCGCCGATCCGCCCGGTCCCGACCACGCCGACGGTCAGGTCGCGCAGCTCGCGGCCACGCGTGGCCGCCGTGCGGTAGTCGTGGGCGTCGGTGCGCCGGATCGTCGACTTCGCCTGGCGCACCGACATGAGCATCAGCATCAACGTGTAGTCGGCCACGGAATCGGGTGAATAGGAGACGTTTCCGACCGTTATCCCGATGCTCGCCGCGAAGTCGACATCGATGTGGTTGAAACCGACGCTTCGCGTCGAGATATACCGGACGCCGCTCTTGTGCAGAGCGAGAAGTGTCTCGTTCGCTATCGGCGACTTATGGCTGACGCTGATGCACCGGTCTCCGATCGCGAGGGCGGCATTCTCCTCGGTGACGGGCTCGGTCGTGGTCCTCAGCGAGACTCCGAGCGCGGGCGCCAAGGAGTCGAAAAGAAGGCTCTCATCAGGGGCGCAGCCGTAGACCGTGATCCCGACGGTCGGCGAGATCACGGTCTGCTCCATCGGCTCGGTCGGCGCCGTCAGGGTCGGCTCGTGGTAGATCATCGACGCCAGCAAACTCCAGGAGCGGTTGCGACCCCGTATGGAATTTCCGATATGCCGACGATAGGTCGGCGTGGAGTTATCGTCCGCATATCGATTAGCGCATACGCGGCCACAACGGCTGATATCGAAGACTGATGGGATGATTCCCCTCAGCTTGGACGAAATCGCCTCGTTGGTCGGCGGGAAGGTCGTCGGCGACGGCTCGGTGACCGTGAGCGCGCCGGCAGTGATCGACGGCCGCGAGGCAGACCCGGGCGGCCTCTTCGTCGCGTTCGCCGGTGAGCACACCGACGGCCACGAGTACGCAGCACAGGCCGCCGAGGCCGGCGCCGTCGCCGTGCTCGGATCCCGCCCGACGGCGCTCCCGACGGTCGTCGTCGACGACGCGCAGGCCGCGCTCCAGCGGCTGGCCGCCCACGTCGTCGCGCTGCTGCGCGAGGAGATGACCGTCGTCGCGGTCACCGGTTCCCAGGGCAAGACCAGCACCAAGGACATGATCGAGGCGGTGCTGGCGAGCGCGGCTCCGACCGTCGCGACCTCCGGCTCGTTCAACAACGAGCTCGGCGTACCGCTCACCATGCTGCGCGCCGATGCGACCACGAGGTTCCTCGTCCTGGAGATGGGGGCTCGGCACATCGGCGACATCGCCGAGCTCACTGGCCTGGTCGCGCCGGACATTGCCGTCGTGACCAACGTCGGCCAGGCCCACCTGGGTGAGTTCGGGTCGCGCGAGGCGATCGCTGTGGCCAAGAGCGAGCTGGTGCGGGGGCTGGCGCCCGGCGGCACGGCGGTGCTCCATGCCGACGACCCACGGGTGCTCGCGATGGGTCAGCTCACCGACGGTCCGGTGCTGGCCTTCGGGGCCGGCGAGCGGGCGAGCGTACGCGTGCGCGACCTCGCCCTGGACCGGCTCGGCCGGCCCACCTTCACCCTCCAGCATGCGGGCGCCGAGGCCGTCGTCAGGCTCCCGTTCGTCGGTGCCCATTGGACGCTCAACGCCGCGGCCGCCGCTGCGGCCGGGCTGGCCGCCGGGGTTCCGCTCGAGCAGGCCGCGATCGCGCTGAACACCGCCTCGATCTCGAAGTGGCGCATGGAGCTGCGCGCCCTCGCCAGCGGCGCGACCCTCCTCAACGACTCCTACAACGCCAACCCCGAGTCCACCCGTGCCGGTCTGGACGCGCTCGCCTCGATCGACGCCAGGCGCCGCATCGCCGTGCTCGGCGAGATGCTCGAGCTCGGCGAGGCGAGCCGCGACGCGCACCATGAGATCGGGACGTACGCGGCCACCCGGGCCGACATGGTCCTCACCATCGGCGAGGCGGCCGCCGTCATTGCGGACGGAGCCGGGCAGCGGGCGGTGGCGCTGCCCGACAACGCCGCTGCGATCGACTGGCTGCGCAGCCGCCTCGCGCCCGGCGACGTGGTGCTCGTCAAGGCCTCACGCGGAGCCCGCCTCGACCAGGTCGCCGCGGCGCTGGTCTGAGGTCGGCGGAACGGTTCGCCGACGGCGCCACCACGGCCACGACAGGATCGCGGCGGCGGTGGCGCCGCCCGCGTTGAGGATGACGTCGTCGACCGAGGAGACCCGGCCGAGTGGCAGCAGGTGCTGCAGGACCTCGATCGACACCGAGGCGGCGCCCGCCAGGATCAGGACCCGCCACACCGAGCGGAGCGCCGGGAAGCGGATGGGGCCGAAGAAGCCGAGCGCGGCGAAGATCAGCAGGTTGCCGATCAGTCCGATGGGGCCCATGGTCGACATGTCCTCGAAGGGCACCAGGCTCACGTTGCCCGACAGGATGCCGTTGTTGCCGGGCAAGAGGGTCAGCAGCACACCCGGCACCGTGCCGTAGACGATGGCGACCTCCGCCAGCGAGTGACGCCATGCCCGTGGCCAGGCCACCCCGAAGACCCGGCGCAGCACCGCCAGCACCGGCACCGCCAGCACGGCCACCGGAAAAGCCAGCATGGTCAGCACCACGACTCCGGTCTCCGTCAGCGAGCCTGATTCGTTCACGATCATCCGAGGTTCCCTTCCTTGAACTTCCTGACCGACACCTTCATCGCCTCCGCCGCCTCATGTAGAGGTCGAAGGCTCGGTAGACGATCGGCCTCAGCGGCAGGTCCCACTCGCCGACGTACCTCACCGCCTGCCCGCCGGTGCCGACCTTGAACTGGATCAGGCCAACGTGGGAGTCGTCGGCGGACAGCGTGGGAGTGATCCCGCGCAGGTCGTAGACGTCACAGCCGGCGGCCAGCGAGTCGCGGATCATCGCCCACTGGCAGGCGTTGGAGCCGCGTACGTCCCGCTTCTCCGTGGACGAGGCGCCGTAGACGTACCAGGCGTGGGCGCCGACGCGGACGTAGATCGTCGCAGCCACCAGGTCGCCGTCGTGACGGGCGAGGTAGAGCTTGATGCGCTCCGGGTCCTCGGCGGACAACGCCGCGAACATCTTCTCGAAGTAGGCCCGCGGTCGTGGCGTGAACCCGTCACGCTCGGCGGTGTGGACGTAGAGGTCGTGGAACGCCTTCAAGTCCTCGCCGCCGGCGGAGGTGGTGACCTCGACGCCGGCCTTGGCGGCCTTCTTGATGTTGCGCCGCCAGAGCTGGTTCATCCCGGCGAGCACCTCGTCCTCGGACTGGGCGGTCCCGTCGGGGTGGCGCAGCGGGATCTCGTACGTGAACTGCGGCTGCCCCGCCCCGAACCCGTCCTCGGGGTTCTGCGGGATCCAGCCCGAGTCGCGCAGATAGCGGGTCACCTCGGCGCCGACCGGGTCAGACCGGCCGGGGACGTCGGTGAGCCGTCCCACCTCGGGGTCGGCGATGCCCTCCTTGACCTGCGCGGCGCTCCAGGTGTCGGTGGGCACCGGGGGAGCGACCCGGATCGCGAACGCGCCCTGCGAGCGTAGGTAGGAGACCAGCGGCGGGAACCAGACGGTCAGCCCGCCGGCCCAGTCGATGTCGGGGCCCCATGGCAGGTACGCCAGCGTGTAGCCCAGCCGCGGCACCGGCCGGTGCAGCACCAGCCCGGTCCCGGCGAGCCGGTCGCCGGCGTACCAACCCAGCGACTCGCTGCGCCACTCGGTCTTCACGTCGGCCCAGGCGGGGGTCTGCAGGAAGCTGACCGACCGCCGCGACCGGACATGGTCGAGGTGCTCGGCGGGGCTGATCGGTCGGACAGTGAAGGTCACCGTGCCAGTCAACCCGCGAGGATGTCGTCAGGGCGTATGGCATTTCGGATACGTCGGCGATATGTCATCGACCTAGGATCAGGGCATGCGGGTGCTGGTGGTCGAGGACGAGCCGTTGATGGCTGGAGCGATCCGTGACGGGTTGCGGCTGGAGGCGATCGCCGCTGACATCGCCGGTGACGGCGACACGGCGCTGGAGCTGCTGAGCGTCAACGCCTACGACATCGCCGTGCTCGACCGCGACATCCCCGGGCCCTCCGGCGACGAGGTCGCCAAGCGCATCGTCGCCTCCGGCACCGGGATGCCGATCCTGATGCTCACCGCGGCCGACCGCCTCGACGACAAGGCCTCCGGCTTCGAGCTCGGCGCCGACGACTACCTGACCAAGCCGTTCGAGCTGCGTGAGCTGGTGCTGCGGCTGCGGGCGCTCGACCGGCGGCGGGCCTACAACCGGCCGCCGGTGCGGGAGATCGCCGGCCTGCGGGTCGACCCGTTCCGCCGCGAGGTCTACCGCGACGGTCGCTACGTGGCGCTGACCCGCAAGCAGTTCGCGGTGCTCGAGGTCCTCGCCGCCGCGGAGGGCGGCGTGGTCAGCGCCGAGGAGCTGCTGGAGCGGGCCTGGGACGAGAACGCCGATCCCTTCACCAATGCCGTACGCATCACCGTCTCCGCGCTGCGCAAGCGGCTCGGCGAGCCCGCGATCATCGCGACCGTGCCGGGTGTCGGATACCGGATCGATGTCGATTCCTAGACGCCCGGGGATGAGCGTCAGGCTCAAGCTGACGCTCAGCTATGCCGGGGTCATCGTGGTCACCGGTGTGCTGCTGCTAGCCGTCGTGTGGGTCTTCCTGCTGCGCTACGTCCCTGACGGCGTGTGGCTGGAGGGGCCGCAGGAGCCGGGGAGGCCGAGTGCTCCCTTCGTCCCGAACCGCTCGGACCTGGAGCGTGCCTTCGCCCCGCGGGCGGCCACGATGATGGGCTTCCTCGTCGTGTTCGGGCTGGTCGGAGGCTGGATCCTGGCGGGGCGGATGCTGGCGCCGCTGCGGAAGATCACCGAGGCCACGCGCACGGCGGGCGGCGGATCGCTCTCGCACCGGATCGAGCTCGAGGGCCCTGGCGACGAGTTCCGTGAGCTCGCCGACGGCTTCGACGACATGCTCGCGAAGCTCGAGTCGCAGGTCGCCGAGCAGCAGCGGTTCGCGGCCAACGCGTCCCACGAGCTGCGCACGCCGCTCGCGATCACGCAGACGCTCCTCGACGTGGCGAGCAAGGACCCGAACCGCGACGTCGACGAGCTCCTCGGCCGGCTGCGCCTGATCAACTCCCGCGCGATCGACCTCACCGAGGCCCTGCTCGTGCTCAGCCGAGCCGACCAGCGCTCCTTCGTCCGCGAGCCGGTCGACCTGTCGCTGGTCGCGGAGGAGGCGGTCGAGACGCTGCTGCCGCTGGCCGAGCAGCGGGGCGTGCGGATCGAGACCTCCGGGGACCAGGCGTCGGTCATCGGCTCGCCAGCGTTGTTGCTGCAGGTCGCGACCAACCTGATCCACAACGCGATCGTCCACAACCTGCCCGAGGACGGGTCGGTGTCGGTCACCATCGCCGCCAACGAGCGGAGCGTGGTCCTCACCGTCGCCAACACCGGCGAGGAGCTCTCCCGCGAGCTCGTCGCCACGCTCACCGAGCCGTTCCAGCGAGGCACCCAGCGCATCCACGGCGACCACGCCGGCGTCGGCCTGGGCCTGGCGATCGTCAAGAGCATCACCCGGGCCCATGACGGCAACCTCGCCGTCCTCGCCCGTTCCGGCGGTGGGCTCCGGGTCTCGGTCGAGCTGCCCAGGGCTTCCTGAACCACCGGTCAGCGCGGTTCGGCTCCCGTGCGCAGCAGATCGAGGGTGCGCGGCTCGATCAGCGTGGAGAGGGTGACCACGCTGGTCGAGCGGACGACGGCGTGGGACTGGTCGATGCGGACGAGCACCTCCTGGAGCTTCGCGTGCGACCCGGTCGCCACCTTGCAGAAGACGTCGAAAGAGCCCGTGGTGACGTACGCCTCCAGCACCTCGGGGATGTCGGCGAGATCGCGACGTACGTCCTCGAGGGCTCCCTGGGAGATCTCCAGGGTGACGAACGCCTGCACCGTGTGGCCGGCGGCGGCCGGGTCGACCGTCGGTGCCCAGTCGCGGATCACGCCGGCCTCGGTCATCTTGCGCAGCCGGCTCTGCACAGTGGCGCGGGCGACGCCGGCGACCCGGGAGAGCTCGAGGTCGCCGACTCGCGGATGGGCGTGCAGGGTTTCCAGGAGGGTAATGTCGAGGGCATCGAGGTTCATGGCTCGATGGTAGTCAGATTGCCTAGCAAGGCGTGGTGAACTCTGGTCGAATCTGACAGATTGTCCAGTGCCGAGTGGTCAACTTGTTTGGTGTGACTCGGCCCACTTGACTTGCCCGCATGACGCTTGCAGACACCCTGACCAACCAAGAGAAGCTCGCCGGACTCGGGCTGGCCGAGCTGGAGCAGCTCGTCGGCCTGGTGGCGTACGACGACACCTCCGACCCCTTCCCGGTCACCGGCTGGGACGCGGTCGTGTGGGCTGTCGGCAACGCCACCCAGACCGCCCACTTCTTCCAGAGCGCCTTCGGCATGGAGCTGGTCGCCTACTCCGGTCCCGAGACCGGCAACCGCGACCACCACTCCTACGTGCTGCGCAGCGGGGGAGTGCGGTTCGTGATCAAGGGCGGCGTCGCGCCCGGGAGCGAGATCATCGCCCACCACGCCCGCCACGGTGACGGTGTCATCGACATCGCCCTCGAGGTGCCCGACGTCGACCGCTGCATCGAGCACGCCCGCAAGCAGGGCGCCCGCGTCCTGGAGGAGCCCCACGATGTGAGCGACGAGCACGGCACCGTACGCATCGCCGCCATCGCGACCTACGGCGAGACCCGCCACACGCTGGTCGACCGGTCCGGCTATAACGGCCCCTACCTGCCCGGCTACGTCACCCGCACCTCGACGCTGAAGAAGCCCGAGGGCGCCCCCAAGCGCCTCTTCCAGGCGCTCGACCACGTCGTCGGCAACGTCGAGCTCGGCAAGATGGACGAGTGGGTCGACTTCTACGGTCGCGTCATGGGCTTCACCAACATGGCCGAGTTCATCGGCGACGACATCGCCACCGACTACTCCGCGCTGATGTCGAAGGTCGTCGCCAACGGCAACCACCGGGTGAAGTTCCCGCTCAACGAGCCGGCGATCGCCAAGAAGAAGTCGCAGATCGACGAGTACCTGGAGTTCTACCAGGGCCCCGGCGCCCAGCACCTCGCGCTGGCCACCGGTGACATCCTGGCCACCGTCGACGCGCTGCGCGACGCCGGGATCGAGTTCCTCAACACCCCCGACTCCTACTACGAGGACCCCGAGCTGCGCGCCCGGATCGGTGAGGTACGCGTGCCGATCGAGGATCTGCAGAAGCGCGGCATCCTGGTTGACCGCGACGAGGACGGCTACCTGCTGCAGATCTTCACCAAGCCGATCGGCGACCGCCCCACGGTCTTCTTCGAGCTGATCGAGCGCCACGGCTCCCTCGGCTTCGGCAAGGGCAACTTCAAGGCCCTCTTCGAGGCCATCGAGCGTGAGCAGGAGCGCCGCGGCAACTTCTGACGGGAGTCCCGCCGAGTCGGCTCATCCTGACCGGTTTCCACGCCGAGTCGGCGCGTCTTGACGCGCCGACTCGGCGGCTTTTCTGGTCAGGACGAGCCGACTCGACCGACGGTGTCGCTCGTCAGCCGGCCTGGCTGACGAGGCGGACCGGGGCGTTGCCGGCGCCGTAGCCGTCGTAGCGATCCCGCCGCTCGACGAGCTCGAAGAAGACCTCGCCGACGGTCTCGGTGTAGCAGTGCAGGTACTCACCGTCGGCGTCGCGGTCGTAGAGGAGATCGAGGTCGCGCAGGGTGGCCACGAGGTCGTCGGGCAGGCCGAAGCGGGCGACGAGGTCGTCGTAGTAGTTGCCCGGGACCTTCAGCGGCCGCAGCCCGCGCGCGCGGGCGGCCGCGACGACGCCGATGACGTCGGGGCAGGCGAGCGCGATGTGCTGTGCCTGGCCCTGCTGCCCGTTCGGGAGCAGGTTGAGCGGAAGGCGGACGCCCCCGGCCGGCGAGCTCATCACCTGGCTGCGGACGAGACCGGACGGACCGGCGACCTCCTGGGTCGGCTGAGGCGTCAGTGAGAGCACGCTGGTGTAGAAGAGGACCGCCTCGTCGAAGCTGTGCCAGGGCTGGACCAGGTTGACGTGGTCGATCCGGGCGCCGCGACCGGAGCTCGAGACCCCGCCGTCGAACTCGCCGATCCAGTCCTCCGCGTGCGAGAGGAAGACCTCAGTGCCGTCGGGGGAGGTGAAGGCGCGCAGGGCCTGCTCGCCGGCGTACGTCCGGCGATGGACCGGCGGCGCCATCAGCCGGGCGGCGCGCTCGGCGGCCGGGTCCGAGTCGGCGACGTCGAAGCCGACGGCCGCGATGCGCGGCTCGGGGGAGGCGCTGGGCACGTCGTTGCACACGACGCGCGCTGCGCCCCAGGTCCACAGGCGCACCTGCTTGCTGCGGTGGCGGCCGCCGAAGTCGAAGCCGAGCTGCTCGAGCAGCACCTCGACGCCGGAGGTGTCCGGTGCCTTGACCTCGACGAAGTCGAAGGCCTCGGGCGCGGCCACCTGGGGCAGGCGGGGGAGCGGGCGCACGTCGCGGCCGGCCTCGTCGCCGAGCAGGTCGGCGGTGCGGTCGGCGAGCCAGCGCAGCGAACGCTGGGCCTGGCGGGCGGTGCGTACCGGATCGGTCTGGCGGAAGGTGTCGTTGAAGACCTCCAGCGACAGCGGGCCGTCATAGCCAGCGCGCAGCACGTGACCGAGGAAGGCCGGCAGGTCGAAGCTGCCCTCGCCGGGGAAGAGCCGGTGGTGACGGCTCCAGGACAGCACGTCCATGCTGAGCGCCGGAGCGTCGGCGAGCTGCAGGAAGAAGATCTTCTCGGCCGGGATCTCCTCGATCTGCTTGGGGTCGTGGCCGCGCGAGAGGATGTGGAAGCTGTCCAGGCAGATCCCGACGTTGGGGTGGTCGGCGAGCTCGACGATCCGCCACGAGCGCCGGTAGTCGTCGACGAACCGCCCCCAGGCGAGCGCCTCGTAGGCGAGCCGGATGTCGTACGTCGCAGCCAGATCACCCAGCCGCCGCAGCTGCCCCGCGGAGACCTCGTCGTCGTCGACGGTCGCGGTGCCGACGTTGCTGCAGACCAGCATCAGGTCGATGCCGAGCCGGTTCATCAGCCGGAACTTCGCCTCGGCGCGGTGCAGCACGTCGCCGAAGGCGGTCTCGTCGACTCCCTCGGCGTCGCGGAAGGGCTGGTAGAGGTCGAGGGTGAGCCCGAGCCGGTCGGCGAGCGCCCGGATCTCCTCGGGGGACTGGGGTGCGGCGATGAGGTCGGGCTCGAAGATCTCGATCGCGTCGAAGCCGGCTTCGGCCGCGGCGTACATCTTCTGGACCAGTCCGCTGCTGAGGCAGACCGTGGCGATCGAGGTGCGCATGGTTCTCCGTTCGTCGCTAATGTACGAAACGGTACATACATTGTTCCGCGTTGGGAAGCCGGTCGTGCTCTAGGCTCGGGGCATGGTTCAGTCGCGTGATGCCGAACGCACCCGGTCCGAGCTGCTCGACGTCGCGACCGAGATCTTCTCGGAGCAGGGCTACTCGGGGGCCCGGGTCGACGAGATCGCCGAGCGCACCCGCACCACGAAGCGGATGATCTACTACTACTTCGGCGGTAAGGAGGGGCTCTTCCTGGCTGTGCTCGAGGCTGCCTACCGCCGGATCCGAGAGCTCGAGCAGAGCCTGCACGCCGGTGATCTCGAGCCGGTCGACGCGATCCGCCGTATCGCCGAGCTCACCTTCGACCACCACGTCAACCATCCCGACTTCATCCGCCTCGTGTCCGTCGAGAACATCCACCGTGGCCGGCACCTGGAGAAGGTCGAGTCGCTGCGCGAGCTCGGCGCCCCGGCTGCCACCGTCCTCGACGAGGTCCTCGCTCGCGGTCGCGCCTCCGGTGAGCTGCGCGCCGACGTCGACGCCATCGACGTGCACATGATGATCAGCTCCTATTGCGTCTTCCAGGTCGCCAACAGCGCCACCTTCGGCTACCTCTTCGGCCGCGACATGCTCGCTCCGGACGTGCGGGAGCGCCATCGCCGCATCCTCGGCGACATCGTCGTCGGCTGGCTCACCGCTCGCTGACGCACACCCCTGAAGAGCCCGTCCCCGCGCCGCGGGGACGGGCTCTTTGCCGTGCGGGGGTTGACGACTCGGGGCCGGATGTGATCCCCTTCACTCTCGTAACGTACTAGTTCGTACATTAAGGATCGCCTAGATGAAGTCTTCGTTTCTTGTCGGCCTGATCGGCGCGGGCGTCGGACCCTCGCTGAGTCCGGCGCTGCACATGCGCGAAGGGTTCGAGCACGGGTTGTCGTACGTCTACAAGACGCTCGACATCACCGAGCTGGGGATTCCGGCCGAAGGCGTGGGCGACCTGGTGAGGGAGGCGCGGCGACTCGGCTTCGACGCGCTCAACATCACCCACCCGTGCAAGGAGCTCGTGATCGAGCACCTCGACCGGCTCGACGAGACCGCGGCGCGGCTGGGTGCGGTCAACACCGTCGTCTTCACCGACGAGGGGGCGGTCGGCTACAACACCGACACGACCGGCTTCGGCCACGCGCTGCGTACCGGGATGCCGGGGGCCCCGCTCGGCACCGTCGTGCAGCTCGGCGCTGGAGGGGCGGGCTCGGCCGTCGCTCATGCACTCGTGAGCCAGGGCGTCGACAACCTGGTCATCGCCGACATGGACCTCGACCGTGCCCAGGCGCGGGTCGAGGAGATCCGGCGTCACCACCCGGAGAGCACCGTCGAGGCGAGCCATGTCGACAAGCTGCCGGCGCTCCTGCCCGACGCCGACGGACTGGTCAACTGCACCCCGGTCGGCATGGCCGACCACCCCGGTACGCCGCTGGAGACGAGCCTCCTGCGTCCCGAGCTGTGGGTGGCGGACATCGTCTACCGGCCTCTGGACACCGCGCTGCTGCAGGCGGCGCGTGAGGCCGGCTGCCGGACGCTGCACGGAGGCCACATGGCGGTCTACCAGGCCGTCGACGCCTTCCGGCTGATCACCGGCATCGAACCCGATGCCGAGCGGATGCTCGCCCACCTGCGCGAGCTGGCTGCGGCCGGCTGACCCCCAGAAATTCGAAGAGCCAGAAAACACCACCCCCCACCCGTCCGCGGTCAGGAACCGCGGGCCTACCCGAGGAGGACCCGATGGCGGGACCTGACACCGAGAACCAAGAAGGCAAGACCCCGGTACGGGCCGCGCTGGCCAGCTTCATGGGCAGTGCCGTCGAGTACTACGACTTCTTCGTCTTCGGCTCTGCCGCGGCGCTGATCTTTCCGCACGTCTTCTTCCCCAGCACCGGCGACGCCGCGCTGGTGATGTCGTTCGCGACGTTCGCCTTCGCGTACGTCGCCCGCCCGGTCGGCGCGGTCTTCGTCGGTCACTTCGGTGACCGGATCGGCCGCCGGAAGGTGCTGCTCTTCACGCTCCTGCTGATGGGTGGCGGCACGTTCCTGATCGGCTGTCTGCCGACGTACGACCAGGCCGGCTGGATCGCGCCGGCACTGCTGGTCTTCTGCCGGCTGCTGCAGGGGCTCTCGGCCGCGGGCGAGCAGGCCGGCGCCAGCTCGCTCACGCTCGAGCACGCCCCCGACGACAAGCGCTCGTTCTACACGTCCTGGACGCTCACCGGCACCCAGGGCGGCCAGATCCTGGCCGCGCTGGTCTTCATCCCGGTCGTCGCGCTGCCCGACGACATCAAGTACGGCATCGGCTGGCGGATCCCGTTCTGGCTCTCCGCGATCGTGGTCGTGGTGGCCTTCTTCATCCGCAGCCGCCTCAACGAGACCCCGGAGTTCGAGGAGGCCAAGGCCAACAACGAGGTCGCGAAGCTGCCCCTCGCGGTGCTGCTGCGTGACCACTGGGTCGACGTGCTGCGCGTCATCTGCTGCGCCTTCATCGCGGCCGTCTCCACCGTCTTCGGTAACCTGGCCATCGCCTACGGTGTCGAGGTCGGCATGGTCGACTCGATCACGCTGTGGCTGGTCGTCGCGGCCAACGTCGTCGCGCTGTTCACCCAGCCGATGTTCGGCCGGCTCGCGGACCGGATCGGGCGCAAGCCCGTCTTCATCTACGGCGCCGTGGCCAGTGCGGTGATGATGCCCTTCTACCTGCTCTCGATGAGCCAGGGCAACGAGCTGCTCGTCTTCGCGCTCGCGATCGTCACCTTCTCCTTCGGCTATGCGGCCGCGAACGCGACCTGGCCGTCGTTCTACGGCGAGATGTTCTCGACCCCGGTGCGCTTCTCCGGCGTCGCGATCGGCACCCAGATCGGCTTCATGCTGGCCGGGTTCACCCCGTCGATCGTCACCGCTCTGGGTGGCGTGCAGGAGGGTGGCTGGGTCGTCACCGCGGGCTACACGGCGGTCGTCTGCCTCGTCGCGTCGGTCGCGGCCCTGACCGCCCGCGAGACCAAGGACGTACGCACCGCCGACCTCGGCCTGCGGCCGACCCGGTCACCGCAGGGCGCGGCGGCCTGACACTGATCCCCGCCGAGTCGGCGCGTCATGACGCGCCGACTCGGCGGGTTTTCTGGTCAGGACGAGCCGACTCGGCGGGTTTGAGTCGGCGGGCGGGTCATCGCCCGCGGCGGTGGCGGTTGCGGCGGCGTACGACGTCCTTCAGGTCGGCGACCGGGCCCAGGTGACCCAGCTTCTCGGGGTTGGTGACCGACCGGATCCGCTGGATCTGGCCGTCGAGGATGTCGAGGGTCCAGGTGCCGAGGATGGCGCCGTCGGCGTCGTGCAGGATGGCGCCCGGCTCGCCGTTGAGCTCGCGCTGCTCCAGGCGGGCACCGATGGCGAGCAGCGGCGGCACGGCCGCGACCAGGATGCGCGCGGCCTTCTCCGCGCCGAACCGACCGCCGACGCCACCGGCGACACCGCCACCGTCGTTGACCGTCTCCACATCGGCCGCCAGCAGCGCCTGGAGCCGGTCGACGTCACCGTCGCGCAGTGCCTCGAAGAACCGGCTGGAGAGCTCGGCGCGCTTGCGCCGGTCGGCCTCGAACCGTGGCTTGCCCTCGTCCATGTGGCGCCGTGCCCGGGAGGCGAGTTGACGGCAGGCTGCCTCGGAACGGTCGACCGCGGTGGCGATGTCGGCGAAGCCGAAGTGGAAGACCTCGCGCAGCACGAAGACCGCCCGCTCTAGCGGGCTGAGCCGCTCGAGCAGCAGCAGCGCCGCCATCGACACCGAGTCGGCCAGCTCCGTCGCGCGTTCCGGGCTGGCGTAGAGGCCCGCATGCTCGTCGACGTGGGTGTCGGTCGGCAGCGGCTCGGGGAACCACGGCCCGACGTACGTCTCCCGCCGCACGCGCGCGGAGCGCAGCACGTCGAGGGAGATCCGGGTGACCACGGTCGACAGGTAGGCCTTGAGCGAGTCGGGCTCGGTCGAGGTCGCCTCCAGCCGGAGCCAGGTCTCTTGCACCGCGTCCTCCGCCTCGCTCACGCTGCCGAGGATCCGGTAGGCGATCGAGAACAGCAGTGGGCGCAGCTCCTCGAACTCGATCTCGGTCTCAGGTGTCACGGTGGTCCTCCCTCAGGTCAACATCTTCCACCCGCGGGACGAGACGGCGCCCCGGACTGTGACATCGACCGTGGGACCGGCCTAGCCGTTGGCGGTCAGGAAGGCGTCCAGATCCTCGAGGTCGTCGGTGTTGATGTGATCGACGCCGGCTGCGAGCAGCTCGGACCAGACCGCCTCACGCGCGGGGCCGTCGTTGTCCGGCGTCGCCCAGAAGCGCACCCGGTAGCCCTGGGCATGAGCGTGGTCGACGATCTCGTGGAGCTTGCGGCGCTCGGTCTCCGGCATCGGACCGATGCCCTGCCAGGCGAAGACCTTGGTCCAGTTGTCGCTGACCAGCGGCATGAGCGAGGCCGGCATGCCGGAGTGGAGGTCGGTCATCCGGCCGTCGTAGAAGCTGAACCGCTCGGTCGCCCTCCGCATCGTCTCCAGCGGCCGGTCACCACTGATGACCGCCTCGACCGGACCGTCCTTGACGATGCCGTTCTCATAGCGGGTGAAGAGCTCCTCGTAGTCTCCGAGCTCCTTCTCGATCGCCGCGTAGGTCGCCTCGCCGGTGTTCTTGATGTCGATCAGGAGCTGGAAGGTGCCGTCGTAGCCGGGGTAGACGTCGCGTCCCTTGCCCTTGACGAGCTTCTTGAGCGGGGCGAGGTAGAGGCCTTCCAGCGTGCGCGCCGGGTCGAGATCCTCCGCGTCGTGCGCCACCAGGAGCTCGCCGTCGATCAGCCACACGTCGGCCTCGACGCTCGTGAAGCCGTGCTCCAGCGCGTCGAGCAGCGGACGCTCGTGCTCGTAGTCGTTGTGAGCATGCGCCTGCGCGTGCGGCGTACCGAGGTCGGCGGAGGGGCGCGCGGAGTCGGTCGAGCTCGCCGTGGCGGCGGTGGGGGAGAGGAACGCCGCCGCGGCGAGCACCGCGGTCAGCGACCGGACGAAGGTACGCATCAGGATCTCTTTCGGTGAGGGTGCCCCTCAACCTGGCCGAGCCGCGTGATCCCGTGGCGACCGCCGTACGTCCCCTGCCTGAACTCCTCTCGAAGGCTCAGCCGAGGCAGACGAATGCCGCCAGGCCGGCGTAGGCGAGGTTCACGACGCCCCGGAAGACGACACCTCCGATGGTGTCGCCGGGACGGGTCGCTCCCGAGGTGTGGCGGAGGTCGTCGAGGTGGACCAGCGTGTAGGCGAGGAACATCGCCACCGCCACGCCGGCCGCCCAGGAGCGGGTGGCCGGGACCAGCAGGCCGACCCCGATGACCACCTCGGCGACCCCGGAGGCGTACACCGTCAGCCGCTTGGCCGGCCACCACTCCGGGACCAGCGGCTCCACCTTGCCGGGGGTGACCAGATGGGCCACCCCGACGACGAGCAGGAGCGCGGCCAGGAGCCAGGCGACGACGGTGACCGCGAGACTCACAGGCTGGGCTCCTTCAGTAGCGGCGTGACGGCCGCTGCCTGCACCCGTCCGGCGCGTGAACGGTCCTTGAGCCCGAACGCGGATCCGGGGCGACGTGCCTCCATCGACATCACCCAGATCGTGCTGCGGCAGACGAGCTCCTTCACCTTCGCCGCGGGCATGCCACGGAGGCGGGCGCCCACGGCGGAGTCGTCGCGGCGGGCGAAGTTCACCAGGCCGAGCCCGCGGCCGATACTGATGCACTGACCCACGAAGCCGATGCTCACCGGCTTCGGCGTCGCTCCGGCGAGTCGTGTGAGCACCGTGTCCGCGGCCAGCGGCCCGAGCTGGTTGGCGGCCTGGCAGCTCATCCGGTACGCCAGACCGGACGGCGCTGCAGCGTCGCCGGTCGCGACGATCCGGTCGTCGTCGACGCTGGTCAGCGTCTCGTCGGTGACCAGTCGGCCGGCTTCGTCGGTGGACAGCCCGCTGCGGCGCGCCAGGTCCGGGGTGGTGAACCCGGCGGTCCAGATCGTCACCGAGCTGGTCAGCTCGCGGCCGTTGTCGAGGCGTACCCGGCCATCGAGCACCTCCGCCACCCGGGCGCCCTCGACGATGCCGACGCCGAGCCGCCGCAGGGCGCGCTCGGCATCGGCGCGGCCCTTCTCGTGCAGCCACGGACCGAGCCGGTCTCCGCAGATCAGAGCCACGTTCCGGCCTGCCTCGGCGAGCTCGGAGGAGACCTCGATGCCGGTCGGCCCGCCGCCGACGACGACCACCGGCGCGTCGGCCGGCGTCGCGTCGAGCACGGCCCGCAGTCGGGTCGACTCCTCGAAGGTGGCGATCCCGAAGGCGTGCTCCTCGGCCCCCGGCACCGACGTCGTACCGGTGCTGCCGACGGCGTAGACCAGATAGTCGTACCCCACCTCGCTCCCGTCCTCGAGAGCGACCGTCCGCGCTGCCGGCGAGATCGAGGACACGGTGCCGACGAGCAGCCGCACCCGCGGGCTGAGCACGTCGGCGTAGGCCACCACGGCGTCGTCGGACCCGGTGGCCAGCTGGTGGAGTCGGATCCGCTCCACGAAGTGGTCGCGCGGGTTGACGAGGGTGATCGTGATGTCGTCGCGCTTGGTGAGCCGGTTGGCGGCCATCACGCCGGCGTACCCACCGCCGACGACCACGACGCGGCTCCTGCTGATCGCTTCTTGGTTGCTCATACCCCAAGGACACCGGCCCCGCGAGGTTTGTGACACCAGGGGTGTGAAGCCGAAAGCGAGCCACAGGCACTCTCAGCTTCACACCCCCTCGGCACGGTCAGGAGACAGTGATGGTGAACCTCGCCGTCGAGCCGTCGGAGGCCGTGATCCTGCCGCGATACGTCCCCGGGGAGTCGTACGCATGAGCAGCCGTCACCGCATAGACCCCGGCAGCGTGGAGCGAATCCCGGGATTCAGACGCGGCGAACCGTGCGGGGACCGGAGCCGATCCGTCCCCGAAGTCGACCGTCGCGGTGAGCGGGGCAGTCAGCGACGAGCCACCGGTGCCGTCCGCGTCGTCGACCTCGTCGACGGTGACCGTGGTCCCGTCCGTCTTGGTCCCCGGGGCGGCGAGCAGTCCGACCGACACCGATCCGACCGACCTTGCCGACACCGCTGCATCGGTCCCGGCCAGCTCCGTCGACCAGGCGATCTGCGGCCCGTCGTAGAAGTTGGTGCCGGCGGCAGCCAGTCGCGGGCCGACCGAGGCGAGCCGCGCCGCGAAGTCAGACGGCGAGCGCAGCGACTCGGCGGTCCAGCCGGTCTCCCCGTGCGCGAGGACGCGTGGGAAGATCATGAACTCGGCCTGGTCGACGCCCCGGATCGTCTCGGACCACAGCGGCGCCTCGGTGCCGAGAATGTGCTCGTCCCCGACGCCCGCGATGACCTCCTGCGGGCTCCAGTCGTAGTAGTGCGCGACGTCGCAGTCGCCCGAGCACGCCCAGGACAGCCCGATCGGCGTCTTCGGGTGATACTTCATGTCGAGGTAGGACATGTTGCCCGGCGAGACGAGCAGCTTGGCGCCGTCCTCGATGACGGCGCGCTTCGCGTGCTCGGTCGTGCCGGCCCAGTACTGAACACCATCACCGGCGCTGAGCCCGGACTCGGCGTACTCGTTCCACCCGATCGTCTTCTTCCCGAGTCCGTGGACGATCGCGAGCGCCCGCTCGACGAATGCCACGTAGCCTTCGTGACCGTAGCGCTGCGTCATCGCATGCGACTCGTCGCCGCCGACGTGCAGGAACTCGGACGGGGTGAGCGCAGCGAGCTGCGAGAAGACGTGCTCGATGAACGTGTAGGTCGCCTCGGAGGTCGGATCGAGGTAGGAGTAGCCGACGTCGATGGTCCCGTTGTGTGGCGCCACCGGCTCGTCCTCGGTCGCCGGGTGGCTCGACCCGGCGGTGTTGAGCTGCGGGATCGCGGCCAGGGCGGCATTCGTGTGGCCGGGGATGTCGATCTCGGGGATGATCTCGATCTCGCGCTCGGCGGCATACCTCACCAGCGAGCGGTAGTCGTCCTGGGTGTAGAACCCGGTGTGACCGTCGGCGCTCTGATACGGATTGCCGAGCACCGCGGTCGCGCTCGAGACCCGGGTCAGCGCCGTGTAGTCGATGTCGTCACCGGGCGCTCGTCCGGAGTTGGTGATCTCGATCCGCCACCCCTGGTCGTCGGCCAGGTGCATGTGCAGCACCGAGATCTTGGCCGCTGAGGCGGCGTCGATGACCTGTTTGACCTCGTCGACCTCGAGGAAGGAGCGAGCGACGTCGAGCATGATCCCGCGATAGCCGAACCGCGGCGCGTCCAGGATCGAGACGGCCGGCACCGTCCAGTCGGTGTTCACCCGGACGGTCGAGGAGGCAAACGCCGGCATCAGCTGACGCAGCGTCTGGGTGCCGTTGAACAGCCCGTGGCGACTCGCCCCGGTGACCTTGACCCCGTGGGCCGTCGAGGAGATCTTGTACGCCTCCGGGTTGCCCTCGACCTCGCCGAACCCGGCCTGGGGATCGATGGTCAGGACGACATCGCGACGAGTCGGCCTGCCGGCGACGACCGGGAGGTCGAAGCCGGTCGCCGGGCGCAGCTCGGCGGCCATGAGAACGCCGACCTCGTCGGCGTCAGTGCCACGGGCGACGATCCGAGCCCGCTCGGTCAGGACGAAACCGGGCCCGTCCTTCGCGCTCACGCGGAGCGGCTTCGGCACCAGACCGGGCACCGGTGTCTCCGCCGTGCTCAGGCGCTCGGCACGGGGCTGAGCCGTGGCGGGTGACGTAGTCGACGCGGCGATGAGCATCGTGGCGAGGCCGACTGCCAACGCCGTTGTCATAATTTGGATGGTGCCTGAACGAATCATGCGCATGCCTCCAGCGATGGCGAACTCGGTCAACCATCGAGGGTAGCGGCGCTGGCGCCGCACGTCGTGGAAATCAGCGATCGCGGTGGATCAGGCAAGTCCGGCGACGGCGTCCGCCAGGTCATCGACGGACCGGGCACGCTCCGGGAGGTGACCGTCGGGACCCTGGCTGAGCTGGAACCCCATGAAGGCGGCGTCGATGACGTGGGCTGCCCGTTCGGCGACGGCGGGATCCACACCGGACTTGTCCAGGTGCGCGATGAGACCGGCCATCCACAGTGCGTTGGCCTCGCGGACCGCCGAGACGTACGGCTCCCTGCCGAAGAGACCGAGCGCGGCCGCCTCCACATAGATCCAGCTGCACCGGTCGCCCTCCATCACCGACCAGAGGTCGTAGACGGCCGAACGCAGGTCCGTGGAGGGCTCGAGCGCGGCGACCCCGGCGACCGACCGCTCGTTGGATGTGCGGAGGACGTCGGCGACCAGCTGGTCCTTGGTGCCGAAGTGGTAGAGCAGGACCCGGTTGCTGGTGCCCAGCTCGGCCGCCAGCGGGCGCAGGCTCAGGCCGATCAGACCGTGCTCGTGGACGTAGTCGGTCGCCAGCTCGGCCCAGGCAGCGCGGCGTTGTGGATCTTTCGCGGGCGCGTTACCAGCGGTCGTCATGCGGCGACTGTAACAACTGGCGCAGCCATTTGTATCAGCTGCAACAAATTTGTACCACCTGCAACAATTTTGTCCTTCCAGCCCTTGACCTGGCTCTTCGCGTCGGCGCAGGATCATTTGCAATTCACCTGCGGTTGCCTGTTCGGCAACCCGACGCTGGAGGTTGCATGAGCCAGATCTACATCGACGGGCGCTGGTTGCCTGCGCAGTCGGGCGAGCAGCGGGAGATCCGCTGTCCGGCAGACGGTGCGGTCGTCGGAACCGTTGCGGAGGCTGGAGCGGAGGACACCCGGGCCGCGATCGCCGCGGCGCGGAACGCCTTCGACAGCGGCGGGTGGCCGGCGACGCCTGCGCGGGAACGGGGTGACCTGCTGCTGAAGGTCGCCGACCTGCTCGAGCGCGACACCGCGATCATCGCCCGGGCGGAGTCGCTCGACACCGGGAAGCGGCTGGTGGAGAGCGAGTACGACGTCGCCGACGTGGTCTCGGTGTTCCGTCACTTCGGGCATGTCGCCGCCGAGGACGCCGGCCGCGTCATCGACACCGGGAACGCCGCCGTGAAGAGCCGGATCGTGCACGAGCCGGTAGGAGTCTGCGGCCTGATCACCCCGTGGAACTACCCGCTGCTTCAGGTGGCGTGGAAGGTCGCGCCGTGCCTGGCCGCGGGCAACACGTTCGTGCTGAAGCCCAGCGAGATCACGCCGCACAGTGCGATCCACCTGATGAAGGTGCTCGAGGAGGCCGGTCTCCCGGCGGGTGTCGGCAACCTGGTGCTCGGTGAGGGGCCGACCGCTGGCGCACCGCTGTCCGAGGACCCCCGCATCGACCTGGTCTCCTTCACCGGTGGCCTCGCCACCGGCAAGCGGCTGATGGCCAACGCCGCCGCGACGGTCAAGAAGGTCGCCCTCGAGCTCGGCGGCAAGAATCCCAACATCGTGTTCGCCGACTCCGACCGCGAGACCGCGCTCGACTTCGCGCTGACCGCCGTCTTCCTGCACTCCGGCCAGGTCTGCTCCGCCGGCGCGCGGCTGATCATCGAGGAGTCGATCAAGGACAGCTTCGTCGACGAGCTCGTCGCCCGGGCCGAGCAGATCCGTCTCGGCGGCCCCTTCGACGAGGGGGCCGAGACCGGCCCGCTGACCAGCAGCGCACACCGCGACAAGGTGGAGGCGTACGTCGCGAAGGGTCTCGCCGAGGGGGCCACCCTCCGCACCGGTGGCAAGCGCCCCGACGACCCCGCGCTCGCCGACGGCTTCTACTACCTGCCGACGATCCTGGACGACTGCACCACCGACATGTCCGTCACCCAGGACGAGTCCTTCGGGCCGGTCCTGACCGTGGAGACCTTCACCGACGAGGACGACGCCGTCCGCATCGCCAACGACTCCATCTACGGCCTCGCCGGCGCGGTGTGGACCTCCGACGCCGGCCGTGCCGAGCGGGTCGCCGCGAAGCTCCGGATGGGCACGGTCTGGATCAACGACTACCACCCCTACGTCGCGCAGGCCGAGTGGGGCGGCTACAAGCAGTCCGGGATCGGGCGCGAGCTCGGCCAGGCCGGGCTGGAGGAGTACCGCGAGACCAAGCACATCTGGCACAACATCGATCCCAGCCCGCAGCACTGGTTCGCCCCGACCTCCCCGAACACCGGCACCGCCGAGGAGAAGTGAAGACGATGACCCAGACCTACGACTACGTGATCGTCGGTGGCGGCTCGGCCGGCTCCGCTCTCGCCAACCGGCTCAGCGCCGACCCGTCCACGAAGGTGCTGGTCCTCGAGGCCGGTCACAGCGACTTCAAGATCGACCCGTTCATCCACATGCCTGCCGCGCTGCCGTTCCCGATCGGCTCGAAGCTCTACGACTGGGGCTACGAGACCGACCCCGAGCCTCACCTCGGCGGCCGCAAGGTCTACCACGCCCGCGGCAAGGTGCTCGGCGGGTCGAGCTCGATCAACGGGATGATCTTCCAGCGCGGCAACCCGATGGACTACGAGCGCTGGGCGGCCGACCCTGGCATGGAGACCTGGGACTACCGCCACTGCCTGCCCTACTTCAAGCGCATGGAGAGCCGCTTTCTCGAGGACGGCACCTCCGGCGCCGACCAGTGGCGCGGTGGCTCAGGGCCGCTCCACCTCGAGCGCGGTCCCGCCTCCAACCCGCTCTTCTCGGCCTTCTTCGAGGCCGCCCAGGAGGCCGGCTACCCGCTCACCGACGACGTCAACGGCTACCGCCAGGAGGGGTTCGCCCCCTTCGACCGCAACGTGAAGGACGGCCGCCGCTGGTCGGCCGCGCGCGCCTACCTGCACCCGGTGATGAGCCGCCCCAACCTCGACGTCGAGACCTTCGCGTACGCCACCAAGATCCGTTTCGACACCTCCGGTGACGTCCCGCGGGCGACCGGTGTGGACTACGTACGCGGGGTCGGCCGGGCCCGCCGGGAGCACACCGTCAACGCCGGCGAGGTGATCTGCTGCGGCGGCGCGATCAACACGCCCCAGCTGCTCCAGCTCTCCGGCGTGGGGGAGGAGTCGCTGCTGCGGCAGCACGGGATCGACGTCGTGCACAACCTTCCCGGCGTGGGGGAGAACCTCCAGGACCACCTCGAGGTCTACATCCAGTACGCCTCCAAGCAGCCCGTCTCGATCGCGCCCGGTCTGGTGTGGCACCAGCGGCCCAAGATCGCCTGGCAGTGGCTCTTCCAGAAGAAGGGCCTGGGTGCGACCAACCACTTCGAGGGCGGCGGGTTCGCGCGCTCCAACGAGGACGTGGACTGGCCGAACCTGATGTTCCACTTCCTGCCGATCGCGATCCGCTACGACGGCTCGATGGCGCCCGGCCAGGAGAAGGGCCAGCACGGTTACCAGGTGCACATCGGCCCGATGTACGCCGACACCCGTGGCCATGTGCGGATCAAGAGCGCCGACCCGATGCAGAAGCCGTCGATGCTCTTCAACTACCTCTCCACCCCGACGGATCGCAAGGAGTGGGTGGAGGCGGTCCGGGTGGCGCGCAACATCCTCAACCAGCCTGCCTTCGCGCCGTTCAACGCCGGCGAGATGTCCCCGGGGCCGAGCGTGGAGACCGACGAGGAGATCCTCGAGTGGGTCCGCAAGGACGCCGAGACCGCGCTGCACCCGTCCTGCACGGCCGCGATGGGGACCGGCGAGATGTCGGTGACCGACCCGACCTCGATGAAGGTGCACGGCACCGAGGGGCTGCGGGTCGTGGACGCGAGCGTCTTCCCGTACGTCACCAACGGCAACATCTACGCGCCCGTGATGATGGTCGCGGAGAAGGCGGCCGACCTGATCGCCGGCAACACCCCGCTGGCGCCCTCCGATGTGCCCTACTACCGCCACCGCGACGACTCGCCGCTGTGGCCGGCCGGGGACCCGCGCAACAAGTCCTGAAACCCGATCGTGACCCAAGCCGGCGCCGGGCGGACTAGCCTGCCGGGCACCCCAACCGGAGGAGACAGCTCATGCCGGAGACAATCGACCCGTCGCGTACGCCCTTAGGCGAACCCGCCGCAGACCCAGACGAGATCCCGACGACGAAGCCGGAGCTGAACAAGACCGTCTTCTTCGGCTCCGCCGGAGTGGTGGTCGCGTTCACGCTCTTCACACTGCTCGCGCCGGACACCGCGGGCGCCGCGATCGGACACGTCGTGGGGTGGATCTCGACGTACTTCGGCTGGTGGTACTTCGCGCTCGCCGCTGCGCTGATCGCGTTCGTGCTGTTCATCTGTCTGTCCCGCTACGGGCGGGTCCGGCTCGGCCCGGAGGAGTCCCGGCCGGAGTACTCGATGTTCACCTGGACGGCGATGCTCTTCGCGGCCGGGATCGGCGCCGACCTGATGTTCTACTCGGTCGCCGAGCCCGTCTCGCAGTACCTCACCCCGCCGACCGGCGAGGGCGGCACCATCGCCGCCGCCGAGCAGGCGGTGGGCTGGACGCTGTTCCACTACGGCCTGTCCGGCTGGGCGATGTACGCCGTCATGGGCATGGCGCTGGGCTACTTCTCCTTCCGCCACGGGCTGCCGCTCTCGATCCGTTCCGCGCTCTATCCGATCTTCGGCAAGCGGGTCCACGGGCGGCTCGGCGACGGCATCGACATGGCCGCGGTGCTCGGCACCATCTTCGGCATCGCCACCTCGCTCGGCATCTCGATCGCCCTGCTCAACGCGGGTCTCAACGTCCTCTTCGACATCCCCGAGGGCCGTGCCGCCCAGGTCGGTCTGGTCGTGGTCGCGGTGCTGCTCGGCACGATCTCGGCTGTCTCCGGGGTCGACAAGGGCATCCGGCGGCTCTCCGAGCTGAACGTGCTGCTGTCCCTGGCGCTGATGCTCTACGTGCTCTTCTCCGACAACACCGCGTTCCTGCTCAACTCGCTGGTGATGAACCTCGGCGACTATCTCGTGCACCTGCCCGGGATGAGCTTCGACACGATGCCGTACGACACCGTGGAGAACCCGGACGTCGGCGTCTGGAAGAACCTGTGGACGCTCTTCTTCTGGGCGTGGTGGGTGGCCTGGTCGCCGTTCGTCGGGCTGTTCCTGGCGCGGATCTCGCGCGGGCGGACGATCCGGCAGTTCCTGGTCGGCGTGATGATGATCCCGTTCGGCTTCATCCTGCTGTGGGTCTCGATCTTCGGCAACAGCGCGCTCGGCCGTATCCGCGGCGGTGACGCCGAGTTCGGTGAGCTGACCAGCGCCAACTACGCGCAGGGCTTCTACGCCTTCCTCGACAACTACCCGGGGGCGATCGCGCTGGTCGCGCTCGCCACCATGACCGGGTTCCTCTACTACGTCACCTCGGCCGACTCGGGCGCGCTGGTGATGGGCAACTTCACCTCGCGGCTGCCGCACCCGATGGCCGACTGCTCGATCCCGGTGCGGATCTTCTGGTCGGTGGCGATCGGCGCGCTGACCCTGGCGCTGATGTTCGCGGGTGGTGATGCATGGCTGACGACCTTGACCAACGCGACGATCATCATGGGCCTACCGTTCTCGGTCGTGCTCGCCCTGGTCGCCGTGGGACTCCACCGCTCGCTACGGCTGGAGTCGTTCAAGTCCGCGAGCGCCCGCTACTCGTTCCCGGGCGCGATCTCCTCGGCCCGCCTGGCCGGGGCGGGCGAGGGCGGCGTACGTCCGTCGCTCGCGCAGCGGTTGCGCCGCTCGGTCACCTATCCCACCGCCAGGGACACCGAGCGGTTCATCGGCACGGTCGCGAAGCCGGTCCTCGACGAGGTCGCCGCCGAGCTCTGCTCGCATGGCCTGACCTCGGTGGTGACCGAGACCAAGGCCGTACGCGGCGTCTCCGGCGTCCAGATCCACACCGATCTGGAGGACGCGCCTGCGTTCGTCTACAAGGTCACCCCGCTGCCGTGCCCCGCTCCGACCTTCGCTGTCGGGCGGGTCACCGGCGACGTCTACTTCCGCGCCGAGGTACACCTCGCTGAGGGCACCCAGGGCTACGACGTCAACGGCTACTCACACGAGCAGCTGATGGGTGACGTCCTCGACCAGTACGAGCGCCACCTCTCCTACCTCCACCTCGTCCAGCAGGAGCAGCTGCCCGCCGAGGTGCCCGAGGTGCCGGCGACGGACGTCAGCGGAGCAGGTCGGTGAGGTCGATCTTGATCGGGAACGGTACCGGGACGTCGAGCCGGTCACGGAAGATCCCGATCGGGACGTAGGCGTTGGTGAGGTCGTCGCGCTCGTAGACATGGATCGCGGGCGCGCCGTCCTCGTTCTCGATGCGCCAGTAGTGGGTGATCCCCGCCTCGGCGTACTTCTGCGGCTTCACCGCCCGGTCGCGGTGCTCGGACTCCGGCGAGACCACCTCGACCACCAGGACGACAGAATCGGCATCGTAGAACGAGGCCTGGTCGGAGATCCGTGCCGTGCTCACCAGCACGTCCGGCTCCGGCCGGTTGCGCCTGTCGAGCACCACCGTCAGCTCCCGATCCACCTCGAACCCGTCCGGCGCCTGCGCCGTCAGCGCGTTGGTCAGGGCCGTGACGAGCCGACTGTGCCAGCGGCGCTGCGGTGACATATTGAAGACCAGGGCTCCGTCGATGAGTTCGGTATGACGCGGCGCCTCGACGAGCATGTCGAGGTCTTCGGAGTACCAGCCCTCCTCACGGGGAGGGTGCATCCAGTCGGGCAACGCGGTCATGCTTCGAGGATACCGCCTGTTTCTGGTGTCGGGGGTCGGGCTTTGCCGGTCTTGGTTTGGTCTCGGTTCGTCGCGTTGGAGGTGGCCGTGGTTTCGTTTCTGGGGTTCGCCGCCGACCCTTGGTTCGATTGTTTCTCGATCGCGTACCGCGTCAAGGACGGGCTTCGCCCGCCGGCTTCGCCGGTCGCCTGCGGCGATCCTTGACCCGGTACGCGATCGAGAAAGATTTGGCCTGTATCGGGTCGGCGGCGAGGGTGTGGCGCAGCGGATTCGGTTTGGGCACGGGTTTGGGGCCGTGGCTGGTCGTACGCGTCGGCGGATCGTGCTTCGTGGGTGCCTACGGCAGTGGGCGCGAACTTGTGAACCGTTCACAAGGTGGCCGTCGGCTCTGGCCGGGTCGGGTTTGGTGCCGGTCGGGTCGCGAGTTCCCCACTGATCGGGAGAGTTCCCCACGGGCGTGGAGGTTCCCCATGCTCCGGAGGGTGGGGAACCGTCGCTGCGGTGGGGAAGCGTCCCCGCGAGTGGGGAGGCGGCGCGGGTGGGGTCCAGGAAGCTGACCGGAACGCTCATGCGGGCATCGGGTCGGGCGCTTCGCCGAGAGCTGACACCGGGTCGACGGATGTAGTCGTCGGCCCGAGGGGCAGGACCCGGTGGTGTGGGTTCCTCGCCCAGTCGGTTAGGGGCGGCGGGTGAACCTGATGGTGCCGTCGGGTAGTCGCTCATGGGTATAGCCGGGTGCGTGGGCGAGGCGGTGATGGTGGGGGCACAGCAAGGCCCCGTCCTTCAGATTGGTCTTCCCGCCGGCGGCCCAGGGTTCGAGATGGTGGGCGTCGCACCATTCCGGTGGCATGTCGCAGCCTTCGGCTTGGCAGCACTTGTGCTGCAACCGCATCGCCTTGCGTTGGATGGGCTGGAAGAACCTGCTGCCCCGGCCGGCGTCGAGGACCTCACTGTCGCCACCCAGGACCCAGGGGATGATGGTCGCGTTGCACGCCATCCGGCGGGCCTCGGCCGCGGAGATGGTGGTGCCGTTGGTCTCGTCATAACCCAGGGTGGCGATCCCGAGGTCCTTGCGGAGCTCCTCCAAGGAGATCACCACGTTGATCGTCGTCGCATCTCCGCCATGCCTAGGTAGTGCGGCGGGGTCGACGGTCTCGAGCAGCCGGGCGAAGCCCTGGCCCATCAGCCGCTCCCACGGCGGCAGTGGGGCGCCCTTGGCGACGAGTTGTTGTTTGCGGGGCTGGGCCCAGGCCTCGACCAGCCGCTTGAACCGCATCCCCATCGAGGTCGGCAGGACGCCGTCGAACCCGATGGTGCCGTCGTGGTTGTCCCACACTCGTAGGGCGGTCTTCTGGTGGGCGCGTTCTTCCTCGGCGAGGAGTGCTTTGGCTTCGGCGTCTTCGAACCGGGCCGGGTCGATCTCGGCCAGGATCCGTCGTCCGACGATGCGGAGTTCGTTGGCGGTCAGGCGACCGGCGTAGTCAACGAGGAGCTTCTCGGCCAGGACCAGGTCCTCGGCGCTGGCGACCGGGTCGGTCTGGATCTTGTCGAGGGCTTGGGTGATCACCCGGGCCTTGTCCTGGGACACCACACCCTCGGCGAGACCGGTGGCGACTAGGTCGTACTTCGCAACACTGGCCGCGAGCTTGATCTGGGAGCGTGCCACGGCTTTGTCGACGAGGAGTTCGGTCCGCATCCATCCGGAGGCGTCCTTGGCACCGGTCTCCTCAGCGATGTCGCCAGCAGACGCCAGCACCCGCAGCTTCAACGCGGTTTGTTGGGCCTGGAGTTTCTCCAGCCGTTCCAGCAGGTCCTTCTTCTGGTCCGTGCGCCAGTAGGCCGGGTCGGTGGTCAGCAGGTCTTGAAGGGCGGTCTCGATGGCGGCCAGGGCAGCGTCGATCGCGTCGCCGGGGTTGGTTCCCCAGTGGTCGATCGGACGCCCGAGACTCATCGCTGCCCTCTCCTCGGAGGTGTGCTGTGATGGGTCTGATTCTACGCTCCCCACCCCTGTCTGGCCACTTATTTTCCCTGATCAGAGACCATTTTCGCGGTCAGCGAACGACCTCGTTCCTGTGGATGGTAAGTGGCCCGAAGGGCCACCCTTCCACCCCATCAACCTCACCTGTCCCAAGGAAGATTCCGCTGCGCCACACCCGGGCCGCCGCCCCGATAGCCAGCCAAAATCTTTCTCGATGGGCCCCGGTGTCAAGGACCGCGAAGCGGCCGGCGAAGCCGGCGGCCGCAGGCCGTCCTTGACTCCGGGGCCCATCGAGAAGACCCTCAAAGCAAGGGTCGGCGGCCCACGCCAACCACGAAAAGACGGACTCATCCGAAGTCGATGAGCCGCCCATCCTCATGCATGACACAACCCCGCCCAATCCACGCGACCGCATGCTCCTTGTCCCCGACAGCGATGTGCGAGTAGCTAGGCGGAACCCAGACGAGCTCATAGTCGACGTCGCCCAGCGCCGCCTCGGTAGCCCGGACAGCATCGTCGGACGGGTCGAGAGTGCGTACGGCCTGTTCGACGGAGTCGAAGTATTTTCGGCCGGCCTCGGAGAGCTCCTAGGCGCACCAAGCGCACGTGCCCAGTGTCTCGATCTGCGCGGCGGTGGCCCTGATCGGGGCGTCGAGGCCGAGGAGCTGGGGGCAGGCCCGGACATGCAGGAGACGACCCGTCGCGTGTGCGACGAAGAGGGTCTCGGGGGTGTCGGAGGGCATCTCCGGATCCTAGGGGAGGGAGGTATGCCCCGGGAGGTACCTGGGACGAATTCAGGACGTTCGGCCCCCGTGATCGCTGTGGTCCAGGTCACGTACGATCCGGGGTATGGCGCATTACCAACAGCGCGGGCACATCCCGCCCAAGCGGCACACCCAACACCGCGACGGAGAAGGGAATCTCTACTACGAAGAGCTCATGGGCGAGGAAGGGTTCTCCTCGGACTCCTCCCTGCTCTACCACCGCCACATCCCCTCGGCGGTGAAGGACGTACGCATCTGGGAGCTGCCCGACCACGGCACCACCCCCAACCATCCGCTGCGCCCGATGCACCTCGGGCTGCACGACCTCTTCCCGGGGGAGGAGTGGAAGAGCGCCGATGCGATCACGGGCCGCCGGTTGGTGCTGGGCAACGGCGACGTCCGGCTCCACTACGCGGTGGCGGGGGAGACCTCGCCGCTCTACCGCAACGCGATCGGCGACGAGTGTGTCTACGTCGAGTCCGGGACAGGTGTCGTCGAGACGGTCTTCGGCGACCTGATGGTGGGAGAGGGCGACTACGTGGTGATCCCACGCGCCACCACCCACCGCTGGGTGCCCGTCGGCGACGCTCCGCTGCGGGTCTACGCGATCGAGGCGAACTCCCACATCGCCCCGCCGAAGCGCTACCTCTCCCGGTTCGGCCAGTTCCTCGAGCACGCCCCGTACTGCGAGCGGGACCTCCGGCTCCCGACCGACCCGCAGACGGTCGACGCGAGTGAGGCCGAGGTCTACATCAAGCACCGCGGCCCCGGAGCCGGCGGCATCGCCGGCTCGGTCCACGTCCTCCCGCACCACCCGTTCGACGTCGTCGGCTGGGACGGCTGCCTCTACCCGTACGCCTTCAACATCGCCGACTACATGCCGATCACCGGCAAGGTCCACCAGCCGCCGCCGGCCCACCAGGTCTTCGAGGGCAACAACTTCGTGATCTGCAACTTCGTGCCCCGCAAGGTGGACTACCACGAGCTCGCGGTGCCGGTGCCCTACTACCACTCCAACGTCGACTCCGACGAGGTCATGTTCTACGTCGGTGGCGACTACGAGGCCCGCAAGGGCTCCGGGATCGGCATCGGCTCGATCACCCTCCACCCCGGCGGCCACGCCCACGGCCCCCAGCCCGGTGCGATGGAGCGCAGCCTGGGCGCGGAGTTCTTCGACGAGCTCGCCGTCATGGTCGACACCTTCCGACCCCTGGAGGTCGGCGAGGCCGGCGCCACGGTCGACGACGGCAAGTACGCCTGGACCTGGGCAGGGGGCCGCCAGTGAGCTCGTGGCTGGACATCAAGGACAGTCAGTTCGGCCTCGAGGCGCTTCCGTACGCCACCTTCCGCACCGCCGCGGACCCCGCGCCGCGGCTCGGGGCGCGGATCGGTGACCTGGTGCTCGACGTCGCCGCCGTCACGGGCGTCGGCGCGGGAGGACTCGATGCGCTGCTCGCCGCCGGGCCGGCCGTCTGGAAGGACGTACGCGCCGAGCTGACCCGGTTGCTCAGCGACCCGGCGAGCGAGGACCAGGTGCGACCGCACCTGATCGCGATCGAGGACGCCGACCTGCTGCTGCCGTTCACCGTGGCCGACTACGTCGACTTCTACGCCTCCGAGCACCACGCGTCCAACGTCGGGAAGATGTTCCGCCCCGACTCCGAGCCGCTGACGCCCAACTGGAAGCACCTGCCGATCGGCTACCACGGCCGCTCCGGCACGGTGGTCGTCTCCGGCACCGACGTCGTCCGGCCGACCGGGCTGCGGAAGACGCCCGACGGCATCGTCGACGGCCCCTCGATCCGGCTCGACATCGAGGCCGAGATGGGGTTCGTCGTCGGCGTCGGATCGGAGCAGGGCACTCCGGTGCCGCTGGCCGAAGCCGCCGACCACATCTTCGGGATCACGCTCCTCAACGACTGGTCCGCGCGCGACATCCAGGCATGGGAGTACGTCCCGCTGGGCCCGTTCCTCGGCAAGTCGTTCGCCACCTCGATCTCGCCGTGGGTCCTCCCGCTCGCGGCACTCGAGGCGGCCCGGGTCCGGCCCCCGGAACGAGACGTCCCGCTGGCCGGCTACCTGGACGACTCGGCGCTGGAGCCCTGGGCCCTCGACCTCGCCCTCGAGGTCCGGCTCAACGGAACCCTGGTCTCCGAGCCGCCGTACGCCACCATGTACTGGACCGCCCCGCAGATGCTCGCGCACATGACCGCCAACGGCGCCTCGCTGCGCGTCGGCGACCTGTTCGCCAGCGGCACGATCAGCGGCCCGGAGCCGGGCCAGCGCGGCTCGTTCCTCGAGCTCAGCTGGTCGGGAGCCGAGCCGTTCAAGCTCGACGACGGGTCGGTGCGTACGTTCCTGGAGGACGGCGACGAGGTCACCATCACCGCCACCGCGCCCGCGCCGGGCGGCGGCCGGATCGCCCTCGGCGAGGTCAGCGGGCGGATCCTGCCCGCGAAGGAGCGGCCGTGACTACGGTCTACGAGTTCACGCCCCGCTACCTCGAGGTCGACATGCAGGGGGTGATGTTCAACGGCTGGTACCTCACCTACGTCGATGAGGCGATGACCCACTTCATCGACACCCGCGGGGTGCCGTACAGCCGCTGGCAGGAGCTGGGCGTCGACGTCCAGCTCGCCCACGCCGACCTGGACTGGAAGGCCGGCATCGGCTTCGGCGACCGCGTCCAGGTGCCGGTGCGCACCACCCGGATCGGCACCAAGAGCTTCACGCTCGAGTTCGAGTTCCGCCGGGGCGAGGACGTCACCTGCGCCGTGTCGGTCGTCTACGTGGTCGTCGCTGCCGACGGCTCGGGGTCGACCGCCATCCCGCCGGAGATCGTCACCGCGATCAGCTAGCCGCGCAAGAACGGTCAAGCGACCTCGGGGCCGTCGGTGTGAGACTCGTCGTGTGCACGAGACAGACGAAGAGATCGCCGACCTGCAACGCCTCCTGGACGCCTCGATCGGCCGCGCGAGCGGCCATCTGACCGGCATCGTCAACGACGAACAGCGCCTGAACGCCCGTCAGCTCGTCACCGAGCTGACGGGCATGAAGGTGCTCGTGCTGGCCACCGTGACCGCCCGCGGTGAGCCGCGGACGAGCTGCGTCGACGGCCACTTCGTACACGGTCGCTGGCTGTTCGGGACCTCTCCCACCGCCATCAAGGCCAAGCACATGCTCGCCCGCCCCGCCGTCAGCGCGACCCACGTCGACGGGGAGCGCATCGGCGTCTTCACCCACGGCACCGCGCACGTGGTCTCCGAGGGGCCGGAGTTCGACGAGCACAACGCCTACTTCACCGAGTTCTACGGCTCGGACCCACAGACCTGGGAGGGTCCTGGCGTCATCTACGCCACCATCGAGCCGAGCTGGATGGTGGCGTACGCCGCCGAACCCGCCGCATTTCCGGAGCAAACGAAGACAGACTGACGTTACTGACAGAAAGGGTGAGCAGCGGGGGACATTTCTGACAGCGACGAGGCGGAGCGTGGTGGGTGTCCGACAGGAACACCAACCAAGGAGACCATCATGAAGCTCATCCGAATCGCTGCCGCCGCCCCGCTCGCCGCTGCCCTGATCGCCGGCGGTGCGCTGGCGACCTCGGCATCGGCCTCGACCGCCGAGGGCGGCTGGGAGTACACCGGCCGCGACTTCTACTGGCAGGACGACTGTGCCGCCGCCGGTGCGGAGATGCTGGAGGACGGCGACATCACCGCATGGCGCTGCGACGGCTCCGAGTCGCCGTTCGACGACTACTCGCTGTTCGTCATCTGGGCGGCTTGAGGGCTTTACTGCCTGAGTGCTTTACGGCCGAGTCGGCGCATCCGCCCCCTCTCGCTCGCTTCGCTTCGCGAGACACGGGGGCAGATGCGCCGACTCGGCCCCATGAGACAGGCTTTTCTTGATCTCGGTCTTGAGCACCTTGCCGACCTTCGAGCGCGGCAGGTCCGGCCAGACCTCGATCTGCTTGGGGGTCTTGACCGCGCCGATCCGCTCCTTGACGTACGCCTTCAGGTCGCTGACGTCGACCGAGGCGCCCGGTCGGGGCAGGATGACGGCGGTGACGCGCTCGCCCCACTTCTCGTCGGGGAGTCCGACCACCGCGCAGTCGGCGACGGCGGGGTGGGTCATCAGCGCCTGCTCGACCTCGGTGGAGTAGACGTTGAAACCACCGGTGATCACCATGTCCTTGGCGCGGTCGACGATGTGCAGGAATCCGTCCTCGTCGAGGAAGCCGATGTCGCCGGTGTGGTGCCAGCCGTGCGCGCTCGCTTCGGCGGTCGCCTCGGGGTTGTCGAGGTAGCCACGCATGACCAGGGAGCTGCGTACGACGATCTCGCCACGCTCGCCGGAACCGAGCAGCGCGCCGCGCTCGCCCATGATCGAGACCGTCACCAGAGGCGAAGGCCGACCGGCAGAGGAGAGCCGCTCGGTGGCGACCGTCCCGTCCGAGTGGAAGTGGTCGGCGGGCGCCATGGTCGCGATCATCATCGGCGCCTCGGTCTGCCCGAACAGCTGCGCCATCACCGGGCCGATCCGGGTGAGCGCCTCCTCCAGACGCGTCGCCGACATCGGTGCCGCGCCGTACCAGAAGCAGCGCAGCGACGTGAGGTCGGTCGACGGCAGCGCCTGGTGGTCCAGCACCAGGTAGATCAGCGTCGGCGGCAGGAACGTGTGGGTGATGTGGTGGTGCTCGATGTGCTCGAGGAACGCACCCACGTCCGGCGTACGCATCACCACGATCTTGCCGCCCAGGCACATCACCGGGAAGCAGAGCACCCCGGCGGCATGGGTGAGCGGCGCGAGCGCGAGATAGGTGGGACGTTCAGGCGCACCAGGCCACGGGTAGGCCATCAGCGTGATCGCCGACATCGTCTCCAGGTTGGTGCCGGTGAGCATGACGCCCTTGGGTCGCCCGGTCGTCCCGCCCGTGCCGACGACCATGGCCAGGTCGTCCTCGACCTCGACGGGCTCGAACACCTCATCGGCAGAGCCGAGGAAGTCGTCCCAGCCGATCGCCCAGTCATAGCTCGCGTCGAGGCAGACCAGGGTGGTCAGCTCCGGCAGGTCGCCGCGGATCTGGTCGACCAGGCCGGCGAAGGCCGACTGGAAGATCAGCGCCGAGCAGCCGAAGAGGTCGAGGAGCTCTCGGTTCTCCGCCGCCTCGCTGCGCGGGTTGATCGGGCACCAGACGCCCCCCGCGCGACTGATCCCGAAGACGGAGGCGAAGGCGACCGGGTCGTTGGCCGAGAGGATCGCGACCTTCGCGCCCGGGCCGACGCCGCGGGCCCGCAGGCCCGCGGCGACGCGCACCGAGAGATCGACGACCTCGGCATACGACCAGGTGTCCTCGCCGCAGACGAGACAGGGCGCGTCGCCTCCGAGTGAGGCACCCTTGTCCAGATAGTCGACGAGCCGCATCGGGCCGCCCTCAGCCGCGCTGCCGGGTCACGACCGGCTCCGAGACGAGCCCGAAGGCCTGCAGCTGGCCGAGGAGCTCGCGGTGCCCGAACGCCTGGCAGCCCGAGGCGAACCCGACCCGGCGAGGCGGCTGCTGCAGCAGCGAGTAGGCGACGTAAGCCTGCAGCAGCCCGGTCTGCTTGTAGTTCTGGTTGCCGTGGATGACGCAGTGCGCGCGCCCCAGCGGGCCGGAGGCGTGGACCGAGTCGAGCGACTTGTTGAGCCGTGGGTTCTCGCGCGGCGGCATCTGGTTCATCACCTGGGCCGCCGTGGCGGTCAGCGCCTCGTCGCGCTGCTCGGCGTCCATGTCCTTGGTCGCCTCCAGCGCAGCCGCCACGATCTGCGGCACACCGTTCATCAGCGCGGCGTTGAAGACGCCGCCCTGGGCCTTGCAGGTGGCCACCTTCGGGTCGCGGCGGTACCAGACCGGGTGCGAGGTGCCGCCCCAAGGCAGCGAGAGCGCCAGCTCGTGCTGGCCCGGCACCACCAGCGGGACCAGCCCGGCGGTGGGGTCGAACTCGACGTACGCGTTCTGCTCGAGGTAGTGAGCCTTCGAGGTTGCCGCGTTCACCAGGATCGTGCGGGTCGAGGCGATCGTGGGGGAGCCACCCCAGAAGACCGCGATGTCGAGGGTGTCGAGGCCGGGCTGCTCGAGGCAGATCTCGGCCGCGATCTCGCCGGTGGTGTACATCTGCGCGATGCCCGGCGCGAGCAGCAGGCCCTTCTCGGCGAAGCCCTCGCTGTAGGTCTCGTCGCAGGTGATCAGCCAGTCCTGCTCGCCCGTGGTGTCGGTGTAGTGGACACCGGCGGCCAGCGCGGCCTCGACGACCTGGGGGCCGTACGACGAGAACGGGCCGACGGTGTTGAGCACGACCCGCGCCCCGGTGAGCAGCTCGGTGAGCGCCTCGACGGAGTGCTCGACCTCGGCGATCTCGTAGTCGGCGGTCTCGATGCCGGGCACGTTGGCGGCCATCGAGGCGACCAGCTTGTCCTTGGAGCGGCCGGCGGCCACGAACGGCACACCGAGCTCGCGCAGGTATTCGCACACCAGCCGGCCGGTGTAGCCGGAGGCGCCGTAGACGACGACAGGCTTGTTCTCGCTCATGGTCACATCCCCATTCCGCCGTCGACCGCGAGGCCGACTCCGTTGACGAAGGCCGCCTGGTCGGAGGCCAGGAAGACGACCGCGTTGGCCATGTCCTCGACCGTGCCGAGGCGTCCCGACGGGGTCAGCTCGACGACGCCGCCGACGGCCGCCTCCGGAGACTCGAAGAGGCCGAGCTGGGCGACGTCGTTGGCCAGCCCGGCACCCATCTCGGTCGGGACCAGTCCGGGGTAGATGCAGTTGACGCGTACGCCGTAGCCGAGCTTGCCGCTCTCCATCGCCGCCACCCGGGTCAGCCGGTCGACGGCGCTCTTGGTGGCCGAGTAGACCGAGATGCCGGGGAAGGCGATGGTGGCCGCGACCGAGGCGACGTTGACGATCACGCCGCCCTTGCCGGCGGCGCCGTCGGGCCGCATCGTGCGCAGGCCGTGCTTGAGGCCGAGGGCGGTGCCGAGCACGTTGACCTCGAGCATCTTCTTCACGTCGTTCGGGTCGAGCTCGGTGACCAGGCTGGTGATCTCGACACCGGCGTTGTTGACCAGGATGTCGAGCCCGCCGAGCGCGTCGACCGCGGCGGCCGCGCCCGCCTCCCAGGAGGCGTCGTCGGTGACGTCGAGGTGCACGAAGGTGCCGCCGATGGACTCGGCCACCTTGGCGCCCTGGTCGTCCTTCACATCAGCGACGGCCACCGTGGCGCCGGCCGCTGCTAGCGCTCGGGCCATTCCCTCGCCCAAGCCTTGGGCACCGCCGGTGACGAGTGCTGTGCGTCCACTCAGATCGGTCATCTGTGACTCCTTCGTCGCTGTGATCGGGCTCACAGACAATCGCGAATCTTGACGACTGTCAAGATTTCTCTTGACGATTGACCAGAAAATGATCCGGATGGCATCGAGCGACGCACGGGAGGGGGTATCGTTGCCGCCCATGACCCAGGTCGCCGCACCCAAGTCGCCTCGCCGCACGCCTGCCGACAAGCACGACGAACGCCGCAAGGCGCTCGCCGAGTCGGCGCTGCGTACGTTGGGAGAGCTGGGCTACGCCCGCGCCAGCCTGCGGGAGATCGCCAACAACTCCGAGTTCAGCCACGGCGTCGTGCACTACTACTTCAGCGACAAGCTCGAGCTGATCGTCTACTGCGTGCGCTACTACAAGCAGACCTGCGTCCACCGCTATGACGGTGTCGTCGCCGAGGCGACCTCTCCCGATGACCTCGTCGTCCGGTTCGGCGACAAGCTGGTCGAGACGATCGTCGAGGAAGCGCCGATGCACCGGCTCTGGTACGACCTGCGCTCGCAGTCCATGTTCGAGGAGAGCCTGCGCGAGGCGGTCACCCAGATCGACCAGAGCCTGGAGGACATGATCGCGCGCGTGGTGAACCGCTACGCCGAGCTCGCCGGCACCGAGCCCGCGATCGCGGCGCCGGTCGCCTACGGGATGTTCGACGGCATCTTCCAGCAGGCGCTGCTGGGCTATCTCAACGGCCGTGACGGCGCGCTGGAGGGCCTGCGCGACCAGGTCGTCGGACTGATGCCGATGCTGCTCGCGCGCCCCGCCGAGACCACCACCAGCCATGCACCGGGAGACCTGCGATGACACCGATGATCGGCCTGCCCACCGGAGCCGAGTGGGCCTATCTGATCGGCGGCACGGCGCTGCTGCTGGTCGGGTTGGCGGTCACCGTGTGGTGGCTGTTGATGCTGGTGCAGGCCCTGCGAACACCCGACAGCGTGTGGGCCGCGGCCGGCCAGAGCAAGATCCTCTACGTCCTGCTGATGATCTTCCTCGGCTGGCTCGGGGCGCTCCTCTACGTCTTCATCGCCCGGCCCGGGCTTCGCGCCTGAGCCTCGCCCGACCATCGCGACCACGGCCGCCGCGGCGATGCGTACGCTCCCGAGCGGCTCGCGTCAGCGACGGATCGGCCGGCCGGGGTACGCCGTGGGGTCGAGGCTGCCGTCGCGCACGACGAAGGTGCCGTCGACCAGGAGGTGGACGACTCCGGCCGAGGGCCGGGTGGGGTCGAGGTAGGTCGCCTGGTCGGTGATCCGGTCGGGGGAGAGGACGACCAGGTCGGCGTCGGCGCCGGGCGCCAGGTATCCCTTGCCGCGCATCGCCGAGGTGAACGGGGCGAGCACCTGAGCCGGTAGGTAGGAGCAGCGGCGGAAGGCCTCCGGCCAGGTCCAGGCACCGGTCTCGCGGACCATACGGCGCAGCGAACGGGCGTAGGTGCCCGAGGTACGAGGGTGGGTCTGGCCGCCGAGCGGCAGCGGCCACTCCCGGGTGTCGGTGACCCCGCCGGCCCACTCCACCGGCATGGAGTCGCTGGCCACGATCGCGTCGGGGAAGGCGAGGGTGCGCTGCAGCATCGCGTTGTCGGTGGGGCAGTCCTCGTCGAGGAAGCGGACCACGCAGACGGCGCCGGGGTCCGTCGCCCGCAGCTCGGCCAGGCGCGCGACCGATGCGATCTGCTCGCCGGTGGTCACCATCGTGATCGAGGACGGAGTCAGGCCCCAGGCGCCGAGCCGCTCGGGAGCGAGGAAGAAGGCGCCGATCGCCGTGGAGCCGGCTCCGTACGGATAGGCCTCGACGGTCACGTCCGACCCGGCCGTGCGAGCGTCGTCGAGCAGGCCGAGGACGCGGTCGACGTGGCGGCGGGAGGTGCTGTTGACGTGGCAGTGGTGCATCCGCGCGCCCGTCTCGGCGGCGGCGCGGGTGATCTCCTCCGAGCCGTCGATCGGGGTGCTGGGGTCGGCCTCGACGATCTCGCGTACGTGGGTGAACGCCGCGGTGCCGCTGCGGGCAGCGAGCCGGGCGACGTCGAGGAACTCGGCGGGGTCCGAGCGTGGGGCGTAGCCCATCAGCACTCCGATCCCGAGCGCCCCCGCGGCCAGCTCGGATTCGAGCAGCTCGAGCCAGGCGTGCCGCTCCGCGGCCGAGGACGTACGCTGCCAGGCCGGGTCGCCGAGCATCGACAACGAGGCCTCCAGGTCGGCCCCCGGCGTGATGCCGAGGTGCGCGACGGCACGGGCGTCGCCCCACGAGGCAGAGAAGCCGTAGTGGAGCACCCGGCCGTCGGCCGCAGCCCGCTGGTAGGCCAGGTCGAGGGGGAGCAGCCCGGCCTCGAGGTCGAGGGTGGTGGTGACTCCGTCCATCGCCTGGAGCCGCTGGCCGGCGATCGAGTGGACGTGGCTGTGCAGGTCGACGAACCCGGGGCCGACGACCAGCCCGGTCACGTCGATGACCTCGGCGGCGGGGTCGTCGGGGACGTTCCCGACGGCCACCACGGACCCGTCGGAGACGGCCACGTCGGCCACCTGCTCTGTCCCTGCTCGAGGGTCGACGACGAGGCCACCACGGAGAATCAGCACGTCGTCATCAAACCGTCCCCGGCAACGGCGGCCATTGTCCGATCGGACAACAGCGTGCCCGGTTGACTGTCCGATGAGACGAACACGCACCCGTCGGGACTCCCTACGGTTTCGGCATGCCCCACAACCCGACCCGCCCGGACGCCGCCCGGTTCCTGCAGGAGAGCTTCGCCGACCTCGTCGCCGAGCACGGGGTGCCCGGCGCCTCGATCGCCGTCCTCGTCGGCGACGAGGTGGTCGCCGCCGCGGCCGGCACGACCAGCCTGGCCACCGGGGTCGAGGCCGACACCGAGACGGTCTTCCAGATCGGCTCGATCACCAAGGTCTGGACCGCGACGCTGGTGATGCAGCTGGTCGACGACGGTCTCCTCGATCTGGATCGGCCGGTGCGCGACTACCTGCCCGAGCTCGTCATCGGCGACCGCGAGGCCGGCGAGACGATCACGACCCGCCAGCTGCTGTGCCACACGGCCGGTTTCGAGGGTGACATCTTCACCGACACCGGGCGTGGCGAGGACGCGGTCGAACGCTACGTCGCCACTCTCACCGACCTGCCGCAGCTCTTCGCCCCCGGTGAGACGTTCTCCTACAACAACACCGGTTTCGTCGTGCTCGGGCGGCTGGTCGAGGTGCTGCGGAAGGCCCCGTTCGACCAGGTACTCCTCGATCGGATCGCGCGACCGCTCGGTCTTGCCAGCGTCTCCCCGAGTCCGTACGAGGCGATCCTGCGCCGTGCCGCCACGGGACACATGCCGGGGGCGGACGGCTCCCCGGAGGCGGCGCCGACCTGGGCGCTGGCCAGGTCCAACGCGCCGGCCGGCTCGATGCTCGCGATGACGGCAAGCGACCTGCTCGGCTTCGTCCGGATGCACCTGAACGGCGGGACCGCACCCGACGGCACCCAGGTCCTCTCGGCCAGCTCGGTCGAGGCGATGCGGGAGCGCCAGGTCGAGCTGCCGCTGCTCTCCGGGATGGGCAGCGCCTGGGGTCTGGGCTGGGAGCTCATCGACACGCCGCAGGGCACCGTCATCGCGCACGACGGCGGCACCATCGGCCAGGCCGCCTTCCTCCGCGTCGTTCCCGAGCAGGGGCTCGCCGTCGCGCTGCTCACCAACGGCGGCGAGGTCTTCGGGCTCTTCAACGCGGCGGTCGCGCGTCTGCTCGAGGACCTCGGCGGCGTACGGCTTCCTGACCGGCCCACCCCGCCGGCCGCGCCCGCGACGGTCGAGCTCGACCGGTTCGTCGGGCGCTATGCGGACACGATCTACGACATCGAGGTCACCGCCGACGGCGCCGGCGGGCTCGTCCTGGACCGCACCCCGAAGGACGTCATCGCGGAGATCGGCGAGCAGCCGATGCGGTTCTCCCTCGTCCACCTCGACGGCGACTCCTTCATCGCCGCCGAGCCCGTCCGCGGCATCCATGTCGTCTTCGCCTTCATCGGCGAGGCGGACGCCCGGGCGAAGTACGTCCACTACGGCCGCGTCGTCGCGCGCGCCGACTGACCATCCCCCCAGAACCCGTACGAAAGAGGTACGCCCCATGAACCTGCGCCGATCCCGAGCAGCCCTGGCGAGACCCGTCCTCCTGACGCTGACCCTGCCCCTGGTCGCCGCGGGCCTGGCCGCGTGCGGCTCCGGCTCGGGCAGCGGCAGTGAGTCCAAGGAGTACGTCGACGGCAAGCCGTTCACGATGGCCATCGCCTCCGATCCCGGTGCCTTGGACCCGCACGGCGGCGTGACCAGCACCCTGCTGCAGCTGAGCAGGTTCGCGTACGACTCCCTGGTCAGCGTCGACAAGGACGGTGAGGTGCGCTCGCAGCTCGCGGAGAAGTGGAGCGTGGACGGCACGACGGTCACCTTCGACATCAAGAAGGATGTGACCTGCGCGGACGGCTCGGCGTTCACCGCCCAGACCGTGGTCGACAACATCAGCTACGTCGAGGACCCGAAGAACAAGAGCCCCTACCTGGGCGTCTTCATCCCGGCCGGCGCGACCGCGAAGGCATCTGGACAGACCGTGACGGTCACCCTGGCGGCTCCGGCACCGTTCGTGCTGGCCTCCTTCGCCTACCTGCCGATGGTGTGCGACAGCGGCCTCGCCGACCGGGAGAGCCTCAAGACCGGGACCGCCGGGACGGGCCCGTACGTGCTCGAGGACGTCGTCCCCGGCGACCGCTACACCTACGAGGTCCGCAAGGACTACACCTGGGGTCCCGACGGCGCCACCACCGCAGCCACGGGCACCCCCGCTACGATCGAGGCCAAGATCGCCGCCAACAACACGACCGTGGCCAACCAGCTCCTCTCCGGCGAGCTCAACGCCGCCTCGATCACCGGTCAGGACGCTGCCCGGCTGGATGCCGCGAAGCTGAACCGCGTCGACGCACAGGCCGTCGTCGGTGAGCAGTGGTTCAACCACAACGAGGGCCACCCGACCGCCGACCCCGCGGTACGCGCCGCGCTGACCCAGGCGCTCGACCTGGCCGAGCTGCAGAAGGTGATCACCGCCGACAAGGGTGGCCCGGCCACCCAGCTCGCGGTCGTCGAGCCCGCCGGCTGCACCGGCTCCTCGGTCGAGGGCAACCTGGTCGACAACGACGCCGCTGCCGCCGAGAAGGCGCTCGAGGACGCCGGCTGGACCGCCGGGGCTGGCGGCGTCCGGACCAAGGCCGGGAAGCCGCTCGCGGTCGACTTCGTCTACGACTCCTCGCTCGGCGCGCCCGGGACCGCCGCGGCCGAGCTGGCCGTCGCTGCCTGGAAGAAGGTCGGGATCGATGCCAAGGCCACGTCCTTGGACCAGACCGCGATCCAGACCGCGATGTTCGGCACCGGTGACTGGGACGTCATCTGGGAGCCGGTCAACATCAACACCCCCGACCAGATCGTCCCGTTCCTCTCCGGTCCGGCGCCCGCCGAGAGCGGCAACAACTTCGCCGGCATCGCCAACTCCGGCTACGACGCAGCGGTGAAGACCGCCATGGCCAAGAACGGCGCCGAGGGCTGTGAGGACTGGCTGGCCGCGGAGGCGAGCCTGTTCGAGTCGTACGACGTGGTGCCGTTCGCCAACAACCTGCTGCCGTTCTTCTCCCAGGGCGCCGAGCTCGAGGTCGTCGGCGGCGTCGTGCCGACCAGCATCCGGATGCTGGGTTGAGGCAGACGTCGATGACGGTGACACCAGTGGTGCCCGCGCCCCGGACGACGCGCGGTCCAGGCGGCTCGGGCCGCCTGGGCGGGCGGTGGACACGGTTCGCCCTGCGCCGCGGCGGGCGGCTGCTGGTGTCGCTGTTCGTGCTGGTCACCGCCGCGTTCGTGATGATCCACCTGGTGCCGGGCGACCCGGTCCGGGCCGCGCTCGGGATGACCGCGCCGACCGAGGTCGTCGAGGCGAGGCGGCAGGCGCTCGGCCTCGACGACCCGCTGCTGACCCAGTACCTGGACTATCTCGGCGGTCTGTTCCGCGGCGATCTCGGCGAGTCGATCCAGACCCAGCTTCCCGTCGGCGAGACGATCGGCCGGCGGCTGGGCGCCACGGTCTCGCTCGGCCTCATCGCCTTCGCCCTCGCGCTCCTGATCGCCGTCCCGCTCGGTGTCGCCGTGGCGGTCGCGACTCGGCGCGGCCGGCGGCAGCGTACGTCGCTGGGGTTCGCCTCCAGCAGCGTCGTGATCGGCTCCATCCCCGACTTCCTGGTCGGTGTGGTGCTGGTCGCGGTCTTCGCGGTCGGCCTCGGCTGGTTCCCTGTCGCGGGCCGCGAGGACGGGGCCGCCTCCTACGTGCTGCCCGTCCTGGCCCTGGCGATCGGCCCGGCGGCGATGCTCGCCCGGATCGTCCGCGTCGAGATGGTCTCCGTGCTGGAGTCCGACTACATCCGCACCGCCCGGGCCAAGCGGCTCCCGGCACGACGGATCCACCTGGTGCACGCGCTCCCGAACGCGGTCACCGCGACGCTGACCCTCGGCGGGATGCTGCTCGCCTCGATGGTCGCGGGCACGGTGCTGGTCGAGAACGTCTTCGCCTGGCCCGGGCTCGGCAGCACCATCGTTTCGTCGATCGTCACCAAGGACTATCCGGTCGTGCAGGGCACGGTGCTCGTCTACGGAGTGATCGTGCTGGTGGTCAACACGCTCGTCGACGTCGCGCTCGCGCTCCTCGACCCGCGCTCGACCGTGGGGGAGGCGTGATGAGGGCGCTGCGTACGCCGGTGGGGGCGCTCGGCGCCGGCCTGCTCGCGGCGGTGCTGCTGATGGCCGTCCTCGCTCCGGTCGTCTTCGGCGACGGGGCTGCCGCGGTCGACACCGACAACCTGCTCGCCGGGCCCTCGGCGGAGCACTGGTTCGGCACCGACAACGCCGGCCGCGACCTGTTCCTGCGGGCGCTGGTGGCCACGAGGCTCTCGGTCTCCCTGGCGCTGCTCGCGACCGCGATCGCCGTGCTCACCGGGCTGGTGCTCGGATCGCTGCCGTGGCTGCTCGGGCAGCGGCTCGGGCGGCCGGTGACCGCGCTGGTCAACATCCTGGTCGCCTTCCCCGGACTGCTCCTGGTCCTCTTCCTGGCCACCGTGTTCGGGGTCGGAGCCCGCGGAGCGGTGCTGGCGATCGGGTTCGCCGGTGCGCCCACGTTCGCCCGGCTCTGCCAGACGCTGATCGCCGGCATCGCCTCCCGCGACTACGTCGCAGCGGCCGAGATCGCCGGGCTCGGCCGGATCCGGATCCTGGTGCGGCACGTGCTGCCCAACGTCGCCGAGCCGCTCGTCGTCAACGCGACCATCGGGGCAGGCGGCGCGCTGCTCGCCTTCGCCGGCCTCTCCTTCCTCGGTCTCGGTGTCCAGGCGCCGGCGTACGACTGGGGGCGGCTGATGCAGGACGGTCTGGCCGGGATCTACCTCCACCCGCTCGCCGCGCTCGCGCCGGGGATCGCGGTCGTCATCGCCGGCCTCGCCTTCAACCTCACCGGCGAGGCGGTCGCGGGGGCGCTCGGCGTGACACCGGTCATCGGGCCACGCGCCTGGTCGGTGCCGGTTCGCTCAGCTGCCGAGAGGGCGTCCGCGCCGGCCGACGAGCTGGTGCTCGACGTACGCGACCTCGCCGTCGCCTTCCCAGGTCCGTCGGCCCCGGTCGTGCCGGTCCGCGGCGTCTCCCTCTCGCTGCGGTCCGGTGAGGCCGTGGGGATCGTGGGGGAGTCGGGGTCGGGCAAGTCGCTGACCGCGCTCGCGATCGCCCAGCTCGTCGAGGAGCCCTGCCGGGTCACCGGCGAGGTCACCCTCTGCGGCACCGACCTGCACGACGGCGGCCACCACGAGGACCTGCTCGGCACCTCGCTCGCCGTGGTCTTCCAGGACCCGATGACCTCGCTCAACCCGGCGATGCGGGTCGGTCCGCAGCTCGCCGAGGTGAGCCGCTTCCATCAGGGGCTCGGCCGGCGGGACGCGCTGGCCCGCGCCGTCGACCGGCTGCGCGCCGTGCGCCTGCGGGACCCGGAGCGGGCCGCCCATGCGTACCCGTTCGAGCTCTCCGGCGGCATGCGCCAGCGCGCCATGATCGGGATGGGCCTGATGGGCACGCCACGGCTGATCATCGCCGACGAGCCCACGACCGCCCTGGACGTCACCGTCCAGAAGCAGGTCCTGGCGCTCCTCGAGGACGTACGCCGCGAGCACGGCACCGCAATCCTGCTGATCTCCCACGACGTGTCCGTCATCGGCGAGATCTGCGACCGGGTGCTGGTGATGTACGCCGGCCGCATCGTCGAGGAGCTCGCCGCCGGTGATCTCCACAGCGGCGCCCGCCACCCCTACACCCGGGCGCTGGTCGCCGCGGTCCCGTCGATGAGCACACCGCGGGACCAGCCGCTGGCCACCATCCCGGGTCAGCCGGTCGACCCCGCCGCGGTGCCTCCGGGGTGTGCGTACGCCGCCCGGTGCCCGCTCGCGACCGACCAGTGCCTGAGTGAGGAGCCTGCGCTCGTCGACGGGGTCGCGTGCTGGCGCGCAGGGGAGCCACTCCCGTCGGAGCAGGCGAGGCAGGTGAGCGTATGAGCGAGCGACAGCGAGCGACAGTGGGCCTCAGGCCGCCGCGTCCGTATTCTCCGCCCTTCGCTACGGAGGCGGCGGCATGAGCATGCGGTTCGAGCAGGTCAGCGTGCGGTTCGGACGCACCCAGGTGCTCCACGAGGTGAGCCTGGAGGTGCCCGACGGGACGATCGTCGGGCTGGTCGGGGAGTCGGGTTCGGGCAAGTCCACGCTCGCGCGGGCCGCGGTCGGGCTGGTGCCGGTCAGCGCCGGGCGGATCCTGGTCGACGGCGTCCCCGCCGGCCGACGCTCGGGCGTCCAGATGGTCTTCCAGGACCCCTACTCCTCCCTCGACCCGCGGATGAGCATCGGCGAGAGCATCGCCGAGGCCATCCCTGGCCGGCCTTCGAAGGCGGAACGAGCCGATGAGGTCGCCCGCCTCCTCGAGCTGGTCCACCTCGACCCGGGCCGCGCCGGCCAGCGCCCGGGAAGCCTCTCCGGCGGCCAGCGGCAGCGGGTCGCCCTGGCCCGGGCGCTGGCGGGCAAGCCGCAGGTGCTCATCGCCGACGAGATCACCTCGGCGCTCGACGTCTCGGTCCAGGGCGCCGTACTGAACCTCGTGCGTGAGATGCAGCGCGAGCTCGGCCTCTCGATGCTGTTCATCTCCCACAACCTGGCCGTGGTGCGCTACGTGGCGGACACGGTCGCGGTGATGAGCCACGGGCACATCGTCGAGCACGGGCCCGCGGCCGACGTCCTGGAGAACCCGACCCACCGCTACACCCAAGAGCTTCTCGCCGCCGTCCCCGGCGGCACCTCGCCCAAGCCCACCCCCACCAAGGAGACCTGATGACCATCGATTCCGCTCACTGGCAGACCCGGCTCGTCGAGCTGACCAAGAAGCACGGCGTCCCCGGGGCCCAGCTGGGCATCCTCCGGATCGGCCGCGACGGCGCCCAGGACGAGCAGGTCACCCTGGCCACCGGTGTGCTCCACCTCGGCACCGGCCAGCCCGCCACGACCGACTCCGTCTGGCAGATCGGCTCGATCTCCAAGGTCTGGACCGCGACCGTGGTGATGCAGCTGGTCGACGAGGGCAAGATCGCCCTCCACACGCCGGTCAAAGAGATCATCGAGGACCTCGAGCTGCGCGACCCCGAGGTCACCGAGAAGGTCACGATCCACCACCTGCTCACCCACACCAGCGGCATCGACGGCGACGTCTTCACCGACACCGGACGCGGCGACGACGTGCTGGAGAAGTACGTCGCCCGCCTCGGCGAGGCTGCCCAGAACCACCCGCTGGGCGCGACCTGGTCCTACTGCAACTCGGGCTACGTGCTGCTCGGACGGGTCATCGAGGTCGTCACCGGGCAGACCTGGGACCAGGCGATGAAGGAGCGACTCTTCACCCCGCTCGGCCTCACCCGCACCGGCACCCTGCCCGAGGAGGCGATGGTCCACGCGTTCGCGATGGGCCACCTCGGCACCGGCGACGACATCGCCCCCGCGCCCGTCTGGGGGCTGCCTCGCTCGTGCGGCCCGGCCGGCCTGATCACCGCGACCGCTGCCGACGTGCTCGCCTTCGCCCGGATGCATCTGAGCGGTGGGGTGGCGAAGGACGGCACCCGGGTGCTCTCCGCCGCGTCGGTGGCGGCGATGGCCGACTTCCAGGTCGACTGCCCGGAGAAGGACCTTCTCGGCGACTCGTGGGGCCTGGGCTGGTTCCGGTGCGACTGGCACGGGGCGCGCGCGATCGGTCACGACGGCAACACCATCGGGCAGGCCGCGTTCCTGCGGCTGCTTCCCGAGGCCGGCATCGCGGTCTCGCTCAACACCAACGTCGCCAGCGCCATCGCGCTCTACCAGGACCTCTTCGAGGAGATCTTCGCCGAGCTCGCCGACGTGCGCCTCCCGGACCGCTTCGAGATCCCCGCCGACGCACCCGACGTCGACATCACGCCCTACCTCGGCGAGTACTCCCGCGAGTCGGTGCTGGAGGAGGTCCTGGTCCTCGACGGCAAGCCGGTGATGCGGACGACCGTCTCCGGGCCCGTCGCCGACCTCGAGGGGGCCTCCGAGCCCGAGGTGCACGAGCTGGTGCCGGTCGCGGACGCGATCTTCGCCGTCAAGCCCGACAAGTCCGAGGCGTACTTCCCCGTGCGCTTCTACACGTTGCCGACCGGTGAGCGATACCTCCACTTCGGCGCCCGCGCGACCCCGAAGAAGGCCTGAATGCGTCAACCTCAGATCGATCTCCACCGGCTCCTGACCGACGTCCGGGAGCTGGTCGAGACCGAGTCGCCCTCCACCGACCTGGACGCCGTGGCGCGCTCGGCCGAGGTCGTGGCACGCCTCGGCGCGGCCCACCTCGGTGCTCCTCCGGAGCGTCTGGTCGTCGACGGGGTCACCCATCTGCGCTGGCGCTTCGGGTCCGCACCCCACGTCCTGCTGCTCGGCCACCACGACACGGTCTGGCCGCACGGCACTCTGGACAGGATCCGGTACGCCGTCACCGACGGTGTCCTGCGCGGCCCCGGCTGCTTCGACATGCTCGCCGGCCTGGTCATGGCGTTCCACGCGGTCGCCGCGCTGTCCTCTCCCGAGGGCATCTGCCTGCTGGTCACCGGTGACGAGGAGCTCGGCTCGCCGTCCTCACGCGCCCTCATCGAGGCCGAAGCCAGGGAGGCGTCGGCGGTGCTCGTGCTCGAGGCCTCGGTCGGCGACGGCGCGCTCAAGACGGCCCGCAAGGGGACCTCGATGTACGAGGTCGAGGTCGTCGGACGGGCCGCTCACGCCGGTCTGGAGCCCGACAAAGGCATCAACGCGACCGTCGAGCTGGCCCATCAGGTGCCGGCGGTGGCCGCGCTCGCCTCCCCGTCCGCGGGGACCACGGTGACCCCGACGTCCGCGTCGGCGGGCACGACGCTCAACACGGTCCCGGCGGTGGCCCGGTTCACGGTCGACGTACGCGCCTGGAGCGCCGCCGAGCAGGAGCGCGTCGACGCCGGGATGCGCGCCCTGGAGCCGGTGCTCGAGGGCGCGAAGCTGGTGGTGCACGGCGGGATCAACCGGCCGCCGCTAGAGGAGTCCATGTCGGCGGCACTGTTCGAGCGGGCCGTCTCGGTCGCCACCCGGCTCGGTCTGCCGGTTCCGGGCCAGGCGGCGGTCGGTGGAGCCTCCGACGGCAACTTCGCCGCCGGCGTCGGCACCCCGACGCTCGACGGGCTGGGCGCGGTCGGTGGCGGGGCACATGCTGAGGACGAGCACGTGCTGGTCGACCGGCTGGTCGACCGGACGCTGCTGCTGCACGGGCTGCTCGAGGACCTGGTGGCCGCTGGGTCGGCCGAGGGATCGAGGAGCCGGCCGTGACGCGGGCATGGGGGTCGTACGAACGAGCGGCCGCGGCCGCCCGGGTCACCGTCCGCGAGCTCGACGGCATCGTGGAGCTGCAGCGGGCCGAGCAGGTCCTCGGTGGGATCTGGGGCGTGCCGGACAACCCGCCGCTCGGGTCGGAGCTGATGCGCGCGATGCGCAAGGCCGAGGGGTACGTCGCCGGTGCCTTCGACGCGATCAGCGGCGAGATGGTCGGGGTCTGCGTCGGCTTCCACTCGGTGCCGGCGGCCCGCGCGATGCACAGCCACATCGCCGGCGTGGTCCCGCAGATGGCCGGCCGGCACGCGGGCTTCGCACTCAAGCTGCACCAGCGGGCCTGGTGCCTGGAGCGCGGGATCACCCTGATGGAGTGGACCTTCGACCCGCTCGTGGCCCGCAACGCCTACTTCAACCTGGCCAAGCTCGGCGCAAGGGTCGCGGAGTACCTACCCGACTTCTACGGCTCGATGGCCGACGGCATCAACGACGGCGAGGACGCCAGCGACCGGATCCTGGTGCACTGGGACCTGGGCTCTGCAGAGGTGGCGGCCGCGTGTGACGGCAGCCCGGTCGACGCGGTCGCGGTGGCCGCCGAGTCGCGCGGAGCCTCATGGGTCGCGGTGCCGCGCGACATCGAGGCGCTGCGGGTCTCCGACCCCGGCGAGGCCAGGGCATGGCGTACGAAGGTCCGCGAGCAGCTGATGAGCGGCCTGGAGTCGGGCCGGGTCGCCGGCTTCGATCGCGACAACGGATATCTGCTGGCCGGAACGGCCACGACGGAAGGAACCGCATGAAGCTGGAAGGGATGGAACTGCGACGGGTGTCGATGCCACTGGTGTCGCCCTTCCGGACCTCCTTCGGCACCCAGAACGAGCGCGACATCCTGCTGCTGCGCGCGGTGACCTCGCAGAGCGAGGGATGGGGGGAGTGCGTCGCGATGGCGGACCCGCTCTACTCCTCCGAGTACGTCGAGGCGACCGCGGACGTGCTCCGCCGGTTCCTGCTTCCGGCCCTGGCCGCGGCCGGCGGCGAGCTGGAGCAGCACGGGGCGTACGCGGTGGGGAAGGTGCTGCACCCGTTCAAGGGACACCGGATGGCGAAGGCGGCGCTGGAGATGGCGCTGCTCGACGCGGAGCTGCGCGCGGCCGGGAGATCCTGGGCCCGCGAGCTGGGTGCCGTGCACGACCGGGTGCCGAGCGGTGTCTCGGTCGGCATCTTCGACTCCGTGCCCCAGCTGCTGGACGTCGTCGGCGGCTACCTGGAGGCCGGCTACGTGCGGATCAAGCTCAAGATCGAGCCGGGCTGGGACGTCGAGCCGGTGGCCGCGGTCCGGGAGCGGTTCGGCGACATCCCGCTGCAGGTCGACGCCAACACCGCCTACACGCTGCGCGACGCCCGCCATCTGGCGAAGCTGGATCCGTTCGACCTGCTCCTCATCGAGCAGCCGCTGGAGGAGGAGGACGTCCTCGGCCACGCGAAGCTCGCCCGTCAGATCCGCACACCGGTCTGCCTCGACGAGTCGATCGTCTCCGCCCAGACGGCCGCCGCCGCGATCTCACTGGAGGCTTGCTCGATCATCAACATCAAACCCGGCCGTGTCGGCGGTTACCTGGAGGCCGTACGTATCCACGATCTCGCCGCCGCGCACGGTCTCGCCGTCTGGTGCGGTGGCATGGTCGAGACCGGGCTGGGCCGCGCCGCCAACGCCGCGCTGGGCGCGCTGCCGGGGTTCACCCTTCCCGGTGACATCTCCGCCTCCGACCGGTTCTACCGCACCGACATCACCGAGCCGCTCACCATCGAGGACGGCCACATGAGCGTCCCGACCGGCCCGGGGCTGGGAGTCACCCCGATCCCGGAGATCCTGGAGTCGTTCACCACCTCGACCGAATGGATCCCGCTCGGTGCGTAGCCCTGATGCGTCGTGCTGGGATCCGGCACTAGTATTCCGGACGTGAGCCAGCGTCCGCGCGCGAGCCTGGGCCGCGTTCTCGACGACCTGGGCGACACCCTGCTGGAGCTGCTGGCCGGCGACCCGGCCCACGACGGTGAGATCGGCGGCGTGGTGATCCACGATCCCGACGACGAGCCGGTGCACCCCGCCGGGGCGCTGGTGCTGGCCGTCGGGGTGCGGTCGGGCGAGCTGCCCGAGCTCGTTCGGGAGGTGGGCCGCCGCGGGGCGGTCGGGCTGGTCGTCCGTGCGCCCGTCGTGCTGACCGATGCCCTGGCTGCCGCGGTCGAGGAGAGCCGGACCGCCCTGCTGGGGCTGCGCCGCGGGGCGACCTGGGCGCAGCTGACCGCACTGCTGCGCTCGCTCCTCGCCGAGGGCGACATCGGCCCGGCCGAGGCGGAGACGCTCGGTGGTCTGCCCTCCGGCGACCTGTTCGCGGTTGCCAACGCGATCGGAGCGCTCCTGGACGCGCCGGTGACGATCGAGGACCGCAGCTCCCGGGTGCTGGCCTTCTCCGGCCGTCAGGACGAGGCCGACGCCTCGCGGGTCGAGACGGTCATCGGCCGCCAGGTTCCCGAACGCTACGCCCGGATGCTCACCGACCTCGGCGTCTTCCGCGAGCTCTACCGCGAGCACCGGCCCGTCGTCGTCGACCCGGCCCGTCTCGACGAGGACAGGATCAGCAAGCAGCGCGTCGCGATCGCGGTCCGCGCCGGCGACGAGGTCCTCGGCTCGATCTGGGCGGCGATGGACGGCGAGGTCACCCCCGAGCGGAGCGCGGCGCTGCGCGACGCCGCCAGTCTGGTCGCGCTCCACATGCTGCGGGTGCGGGCCGGCGCCGATGTGCAGCGGAGGCTGCGTACGGATCTGGTCAGCTCGGTCCTCGAGGGCGCGGCCGGTGCGCGAGACGCGCTGGGTCGGCTCGGCCTCGCCGGGCGTCCGGTGGTCGTGCTCGCCCTGGCGCTGCGGCACGAACCGTCGGCCGAGCACGAGCACGAGCCCGACCCGGGCGGCGCCAGCACGCTCGAGCGCGCCGCCGACGCGCTGGCGGTGCACCTCTCGGCCGCCGTGCCCGCCTCGGCGGTCGCGGTCGTCGGGGGCATCGTCCATGCCCTGGTCCCGCTCCCCGGCAACGGCTCCGAGCCCGAGGAACGGGCGGCTCGACTGGCCGGGGAGTTCTGCGAGCGACTCGGCACCCGGCTGCCGGTCGTCGTCGGCGTCGGCGGTGTCGGCTCGGACATCAGTGCCATCGTCGCCTCCCGTGAGGCCGCGACCCGGGCGATGCGGGTGCTCCGCGACGGCGTCGCCCCGGGCGGTGACACACGCTCGGTGGCGCGGCTCGCCGACGTCTACACCCAGTCGCTGCTCCTCGAGCTCCGCGATCTCGCGGCCGCGCGGGACGAGCATCCGGTCGGCCCGATCGCGCTGCTGCTCGACTACGACGAGCGCCACGACTCCGGTCTTGCCGAGACCCTGGATGCGTGGTTGGACGCGAACGGCGACGTACGCGCCGCTGCCTCCGCCCTCTTCATCCACCCCAACACGCTGCGCTACCGGCTGCGCCGGCTCGAGCAGGTCAGCGGCCTGGACCTCGCCGACCCGGAGCAGCGCTTCGGGGCGGCGCTCCAGCTGCGTCTCCTGGCGCTGCGCTGAAGCCCCACCCCGACGGGTCCCGCGCTCAGATCACCATCGCGACCACGGCCGCCGCGGCGAGGACGGTCGCGGCGACACGTACCCTCCCGATCGGCTCGCGCAGCACCAGAGCCGCCGAGAGCGCGACCCAGATCAGGCTCGAGCTGCGCACGGCGGCCACCAGCGAGACCGGGGCGTGCAGGGTGGCGTAGAGGCTGAGGACGTACGAGGTGGGGATCAGCACCGCGAGCACGGCCACGGTCCGGGCGTGGGTCCTGGCCTGGCGCAGCCCCTCGGCGTACTTCCCGTGCACGATCACGCTCCACAGCACCACCTGGATGACCGTGCCGACGGCGTAGTAGGCGATCGGGTCGAGGCCGCGCTCGACGACCACCCAGCCGTCGTAGGTCGTGTAGCCGGCGATCGAGACGGCGATGCAGGCCGACCACAGCAGCGGCTTCGCCTGCAGCGATCCCCGCGTGCGGACGGTCTCGAACAGCAGCGCCCCGACCGCTGCCGCCATCAGGAGTACGCCACCCCACTGCGCCCAGCTCAGCCACTGCCCGAGCACCACCATGCCGGTGAGCGCCACCACGACCGGGGCCAGACCGCGCGAGAGCGGGTAGATCTGGCTGACGTCGAAGTCCTGGTAGGCGACCTGGACCAGGCCCATGGTGAGCGCATGCATCGCGGTGCTGCCGAGCGAGAGCAGGAGGAGCTCCCACGTCACCGCGATGCCGTGCCCGCGCACGATCATCACCACCGCGGTGACAGTGACGACCAGACAACTCTCCACGATCGCCACCGCCCACAGCGCCGGCCTCCCCGCCGGCGCGATGGTCTTCGAAGCCGTGTTCCAGGCAGCGTGGGCGATCGCCGAGCCCAGGGCGAGAACGACTCCGAGCAGCAGCATTTGGGTGAGCCTACGGCGTCGCTGCACGCATCATGACCGGACTCCTCCTAGGGTGGGCCACTCCAACCCCACGACACCGAGGACTGTGATGGACCCCGTCGACCTGGCTCTGATGCTTCTCCGGCTCGCGGTGGGCGGCACGATGATCGCCCACGGCGTCAACCACTGGCGCGGAGGCGGCAAGATCGCCGGCACCGCGGGCTGGTTCGAGAGCCTCGGCCTGCGCCACGGCACCCTGCAGGCGTGGGCCAGCGTGGTGACCGAGATCGGTGCCGGCGTGCTGCTGATCCTGGGCCTCATCACGCCGCTGGCCGCTGCCGGCGTCGTAGGCGTGATGCTCGTCGCCGCGTTGCTCGCCCACCGGCCCAACGGGTTCTTCGTCTTCAAGGAGGGTTGGGAGTACGTCATGATCCTGGCCGTCGTCGCGGTCGTCCTCGGCGTCACCGGACCCGGCACGATCTCGCTCGACTCGGCCCTCGACATCGTCTACGACGGCTGGGTCGGCGGCGCGGTCGCGCTCGGTGTGGGTGTCCTCGGCACCGCCCTCCTCCTCGCCGCGTTCTGGCGCCCACAGCGTGACGACACGGCCGCTGAGGCCACCGACGAGGCGTGACCCCCGCCGCCGAGTCGGCGCGTCATGACGCGCCGACTCGGCGAAGGAATGGTTCAGCGGCGCGAGCGGACCCCGAGCCGTGCGGTCTCTCCGGTCGCGGAGCGCTCCAGCTCGGCGATGAGAGTGCGGGCGTCGTAGCGGCCCTCGTGGCGGTGTGACCCGACGAAGAACGTCGGGGTGCCGCGGGCGCCGCTGGCGTTGGCCGAGGCCATGTCCTCGCGCACGTGCTCGGCCAGCGCCGGATCCTCCAGGTCGCGAAGGAACTGCTCGACGTCCAGCCCGAGGACACCGGCGTAGCCGGCCAGGTCATGGTGCTCGAGCTCGTTCTGGTGCTCGAAGAGGTGCTTGTGCATCTCCCAGAACTTGCCCTGCCTGGCGGCGGCCTCGGCGGCGACCGCGGCCAGCTCGGCATGCGGGTGCTGGGTGAGGGGCAGGTGGCGTACGACGTAGCGGATCCGGGGTCCGAAGTAGTCGCGGACCTCGTTGGCGGTGCCGGTGGCACGGGCGCAGAAGGGGCACTCGTAGTCCAGGTACTCGACGAGGGTGACCTCGGCGTCCTCGGTGCCGTAGATGTGGTCGCGCTCCGGGTCGACCGGGGGAGAGAGCAGCTTCGGCAGGGCGGCGTCCCGCTGCCCGAGGAAACGCGCGGCGAGCTGGAAGATCACCCAGCCGAGCGCGGAGGCGATCACGACGGCGAGCAGCACGCCGACGACCGCGTCGCGCTGGAGCGTCTCGGAGTCGAAGGCGAGGGTGGTGATCAGCAGCGCGACGGTGAAGCCGATCCCGGACAGTGCCGCGCCGCCGAGAACATGGCCGCCACCGACGCCCTGCGGCAGCCTGCCGAGCCGCAGCCGCGTGGCCACGAGCGCGCCGCCGCCGATCCCGAGCGTCTTGCCCAGGACCAGTCCGGCCACGACGCCCCAGGTCACCGGCGAGCTCAGCGCCTCGCCGAGCACTCCGTTGCGCAGGTCGACGCCCGCGTTGGCGAGCGCGAAGACCGGCACGATGAGGTAGCTCGTCGGTACGTGCAGCGTCTCCTGGAGCCGCTCGTTCACCGAGATCGTGCGGGTGAGCTCGTCGCGGGTCTCACGCTGCAGCGTCGGCAGCGGCGACTGCCGGAAAGCACGGAACCGCGAGGTCGCGACCTCCATCTGGGCCCGGGTCGGCTCCGCTGCCGGCACCAGGAGGCCGGCCAGCATCCCCGCGATCGAGGCGTGCAGCCCGGCACCGAGCGTGGCCACCCAGGCGATCAGGACGAGAAGTACGTAGGGCCCGGCCCGCCACACCTTGACTCGGTCGAGCACGAAGATCCCGACCAGGGCCAGCCCGGCGACGACCAGCGGGCCGACCTCGAGATTCTCGGTGTAGGCGACCCCGATCACGCTGACCGCGACGATGTCGTCGATGACGGTAAGCGTGAGCAGGAAGATGCGCAGCTGGGTCGAGACCGCCGGCCCGACCAGGGCCAGCATGCCGAGCAGGAACGCGGTGTCGGTGCCGATCACGATGCCCCATCCGCGTGCCGCCTCACCGGAGGGGTTCAGCAGCACGTAGATCAGTGCCGGCAGCAGCAGTCCGCCCGCGCCGGCGATCAGGGGCACCACCATGCGGCGGCGGTCGGTGAGCTCGCCGACGGCGAGCTCGCGGCGTACCTCCAGGCCGACGACGAAGAAGAAGACCACCATCAGGCCGTCGTTGACCCAGTGGTGCAGGTCCATCGACAGGCCGACGTCGCCGAACCTGACCGAGAACACCGTCTCCCACAGGTGCTCGTAGCCGTGCGACCACGGCGAGTTGGCCCAGGCCAGCGCCAGCAGCGAGGCGATCACCAGCAGCGCGGCGCTCGTCGACTCCAGATGCATGAAATGCCGCAGCCTGGTGCCGAGCTGCCCGGTCAGGTCCTCGTCACGCCGGCACCTCGTCTGCTGTTTTCCCACGGAACGATCCTAAGCCGGGCCAGCGCCGTGACCCGGGGCTGTCCGCGTGAGAGTCGCCTCAGTGCCGGCCGGTCGGGTCGGTCGGAGATCATGTGGCGGTCGCCACAGGCGTTACACGAATGTCCAACAGATGCGTGACCTGTCACCCACATCGTCGTTAGCCCATCTGACGGCGGGTAACAGCCGGATGACAGCGCCGAACCAAGTGGCGCGACCCGGTACTCAGCCGTGCATGGGGGCTTCCGGTGTATGCGTCCGGGTACCGACAGGCGCAAACACACACATCGTGGACATAGCCCGATCGAACTATGTCCAATAGGTCCTACGACTCATATTTTGTAGAGGATAAAGTCCTTTCAAGTCTTCCTTGAAAGTCTGGATGGGAGTTAGATGGGCAACATGACAACTAGGCGTTCTCGGCCCGGCCGCCCTAGGCATGTTCCCGATTCAGGTACGACCTCACCGCGCGACCAGATCCTGGATGCCGCATCGCGGCTGTTCGTCTCCCAGGGTTTCGCGGCGACGTCTACCCGCGAGATCGCCGACATGGTCGGCATCCGCCAGGCGTCCCTCTACTACCACTTCGCGGGGAAGGACGAGATCCTCGGCGAGCTGCTCCGCCGGTCGGTGCGACCGACCACGGACAAGGTCGAGAAGATCCTCGACCAGGTGCCGCCTCTCGACTACGAGACCGCGCTCTACCTGCTGGTCCTCGTCGACGTACGCACCCTCGCCGACGTGCCGCACAACGTCGGCATGCTCTACCAGCTCCCCGACGTGGCCAAGTGCGAGGTCTACGACGAGTTCCGCAACGAGCACGCGGAGCTGGCCGGCCACTACGCACACCTGGCCGGCGAGATCGCCTCGAAGACGGTGCGCTCGACGGTCAGCCGCAAGCAGCTGGGCGACCTGCTCATCCAGCAGGTCGAGGGCGTGATCAACATGCGCACCGAGGACCCGAACCGTCGGATCCCGTGCCGCGAGGCTTGGGCGATCGCCGCCACCTGCCTGCGGATCTGCGACGTGCCGCAGGAGAAGATCGACGCCGCGGCACCCATCGCCATCGAGCTGCTCCCGCAGTTCATCGACGAGAAGGTCGTCGAGCCGGCCTGAGGCGGATAACCCGGTGGACGCGGGTGCGTGCGTAGGTTTCGATGTGGGCATGACCCTCTTCGTCTCGCACACCACCATCGACTGCCACGACGCGTACGCGCTCTCGGAGTGGTGGAAGGCTCTGCTCGGCTACGTCGACGTGGAGGGTGACCCGAACCTCCCCGGTCACGAGGAGTGCATGATCCTCGATCCGGAGACCGGCCACCGGCTGCTGTTCATCGAGGTGCCGGACGAGGAGCTGCCCGCCAAGCGGATCCATCTCGATCTGCGCCCGCGCACCGGCACCCGCGACGAGGAGGTCGAGCGGCTCCTCGAGCTCGGCGCGACCCAGATCGCCGACCACCGCGGGAAATACGGCCCCGGGACCGGCTGGGTCATCTTCGCCGATCCCGAGGGCAACCAGCTCTGCGTGCTGCGCTCCGAGGCGGAGGTCGCCGCGCAGGAGGCGCAGGCCTCAGGGGCGTAGCAGCTCATACATGCTGGAGAAGCCCTGATCGCCGTGGCCCTGGGCGATCCGGCGGTCCATCAGCGACTTCACCTCGCGCATCCGGACCGCCTCGACGCCGGTCGACTCCCGGTGCCCGATCAGGTCGTCCATCAGGGCCGCCTGGACGTCGAGCGACCCGAGGTCGGGGCCGTACGTCTTGCTCTTGATCGCTCCGGCCATCATCCTCAGGAGGCCGGCGTAGCCGTTCAGCGACCCGACAAGCCGCTCGGTGAACGCCTCCAGGTCCATGCCCTCCCTCTCCACCAGGTCGAGGGTGTGCAGGAAGCCGATCAGGAACTCGTAGCCCATCGCGACCTGAGCGTTGAACTCCACGGCCGCGAACCCGGCGTCGGGTCCGTGGTAGAGGACCGTGCCGAGCTCCCGCAGGGCCGGCTCTGCGGTCTCGTAGGCGCCGCGGTCACCGCTGAAGGCGAGCGACACCCTGGGCGTGCCGACATCAGGCGGGTCTCCCATGACCTTGCCGTCCACATAGACCGCCCCGCGCTCGATGGCCCAGGTCTCGTTGGCCCGGGCCTGGGCGGGGGAGCCACTGGTCAGGCTGACCAGGGTGTGGCCGGCGGCCGCGTCGCCGACGGACTCCAGGACGTCCTCGACCGCGGTGTTGTCCAGCAGGCTGAGGATCGTCAGCGGGCTGGCCGCCACCGCCTTCGCCGCCGTGGACGCGACGGCGGCTCCCGCGTCGGCGAGCGCCTCGGCCTTGTCGGCCGTCCTGTTCCAGACCGTGGTCCGGTAGCCGCGCTCGAGGTACGTCCGGGCGATCGCCGATCCCATGTTGCCCATCCCGATCACGGTCACCGCGGGTCGGTCGTTGCGTTCCGTCATGGTCCAGCTCCATCTCTCTCGTGGTGGATCACCATCGTCAAAGATGAAGTTGACTTGAGGTCAAGGAGATTGCCGTCGGGCTAGCCGGTCTCCACCGGGAGGTCGTGGTTGCTCCACTGGCTCCACGAGCCGGGGTAGAGCGCGGCGTCGTAGCCGGCGATCGCCAGCGCGGCGACCTCGTGGGCGGCGGTGACACCGGAGCCGCAGTAGGCGGTCACCGGGGAGCCGGCCTCGACCCCGAGCTCGGCGAAGCGGGCCCGGAGCTCCTCGACCGGCAGGAACCGGCCGTCAGCCCCGAGGTTCTCGGCGGTCGGCGCGGAGACCGCGCCGGGGATGTGGCCGGACTTGGGATCGACGGGCTCGACCTCGCCGCGGTAGCGCTCGGCCGCGCGGGCGTCGAGCAGAAGACCCTCGTACGCCTCGACCTGCTCGAACGGCAGCACCGGCAGGTGGCCCGGGGTGAGTGTCACCGTGCCGGGCTCGGGCTCGACGTCGTCGGTGGCCAGCGGATGTCCGGCGGAGGTCCAGGCGCCGAGGGCGCCGTCGAGGAGGCGTACGTCGGCGACGCCCGCCCAGCGCAGCAGCCACCAGGCGCGAGCGGCGGAGGTGTTGCCGACGGCGTCGTAGGCGACCACGGTGTCACCCTCGGAGATGCCCCACCGGCGGGCGGCGGCCTGCAGGTCCGCGAGCTCGGGGAGCGGGTGGCGGCCGTCGGTGGGCTCGCCGTGGCGGGCCAGCTCGGTGTCGAGGTCGACGTAGACGGCGCCGGGGATGTGGCCCTCGAGGTAGGACTGGTGTCCGGGCGGGCCGCCGAGCTGCCAGCGTACGTCGAGGAGGACCGGGGGCTGGTCCGAGGCGAGCGCGGTCGCGAGCTCGTCGGCGTCGATGAGTACGTTCACGGGTGAAGTCTTTCAGGAGAAGGTGGGTGGCTCATAGGCACGCACGGGCGGTGTCGGGCCGTCGTAGCGGGTCACCGAGACCAGGACGTGGGCGCCGGTGTTGGACTGGGTCAGCGACGAGGTCGGCAGGTCGCGGGTGAGCACGTTGACGTTGCCGTTGATGCAGTCGGCTACGTCCGGGGCGCTGGGGTCGAACCAGGCACCGGTGTGCATCTGCGCGACGCCGGGGAGCAAGGCGTCGGTGGTGCGTACGCCGGCCAGGAGGCTGCCCTGGGCGCTGCGAACGAGTGCCAGGTCGCCGTCGGCGAGGCCTCTGGCAGCAGCGTCGTCGGGGTGGAGGCGGATCGGCTCGCGGCCGGCGACCTTGGTGGCCTGGCTGGCCTCGCCCATGTCGAGCTGGCTGTGCAGCCTGTGGGAGGGCTGGTTGGCGAGCAGGTGCAGGTCGTACTTCACCGCGGACGGCGATCCCCACCACTGATCGGGCTCGCGCCACTGAGCGTGTCCGGCGAGGTCGTCGAGGCCGAAACTGTCGATGGTGGACGACCACAGCTCGAGCCGGCCGCTGGGGGTCTCGAGCGGGTGCGCGGCGGGGTCGCGGCGGAATGCCGAGAAGGCCGCGTCCTGGTAGAGCTCCTGCGGCAGGTCGATTCCACCGGCGGCCCAGAACTCGTCGAAGGTTGGTGCTCCGGCCGGTGTTGTCGGCAGCTGGCACCAGTCCTCGTAGAGCCGGCGCAGCCACTGCCCGGAGGTGAGGCCCTCGTCGACGTCGGCACCCAGACGCCGGCCGAGCTCACCGTAGATCCACAGCTCCTCGCGTGCCTCGCCAGGCGGCTCGGTCGCCTTCGGCATGGTCCGCAGCCTGCGGTCGCCCGCGCCGGCGGCGAGATCGTCGCGCTCGAGCGTCGAGGCGACCGGGAGGACGATGTCGGCGTGCCGCGCGGTCGCGGTCCAGTGGGTCTCGTGGACGACGAAGGTGTCGAGCCGGCCGAACGCGGTGCGTAGCCGGCCGAGGTCTTGATGGTGGTGGAACGGGTTGCCGCCGGCCCAGTAGGCGAGCCGGATGTCGGGATAGGTCAGGACCTGGCCGTCGAAGGCGAACGGCTCGCCCGGACGGAGCAGCAGGTCCGAGATCCGGGCGCACGGGATCAGGTCGGCGACCGGGTTGGCGCCCTGCGGGAAGGTCGGCAGCGGCACCGGTGCGACGCCGACGCCGTAGTCGCCTATCGACCCGTAGCCGTGCGTGAAGCCGCCGCCCGGCAGCCCGATCTGGCCGAGGAAGGCCGCCAAGGTCAGCGCCGCCCAGACCGGCTGCTCTCCGCGCTCGCCCCGCTGCAGGGCGTAGGCGACGTTGACCAGGGTGCGTCCGGCCGCCATCTCGTGGGCCAGCCGCCGGATCCGTTGCGCCGGGGTGCGGGAGATGGCCGCGGCCCACTCGGGGGTCTTGGCAACGCCGTCGGACTCGCCGAGGACATAGGCGCGCACCTGGTCGGCGCCGACCGTATGGGTGGCCAGGAACGCATCGTCGGCGAGACCGTCGACGACGAGGACGTGGATCAGCGCGAGTATCACCGCGGTGTCGGTGCCGGGCATCACCCCGATCCACTCGGCGTCGAGCCCGTCAAAGGCGTCGTCGCGCTGCGCGCTCAACGAGACGACCCGGGTGGTCGCGCCGGCCCGGGTCGCCGCCCCGGTGCCGATGTGGCGGTCGTGCCCGCCGGGGACCACCCAGGTGTTGGAGCGCCGCAGCCCGCCGAAGGTCACCAGCAGGTCGGTGTGATCGGCGATCTGCGGCCAGGAGACCGGCCGCGAGCGGAGCTCGGTCATCGCCGCCCGCCCGATCAGGTGGGGGAGAAGCACCAGGCTTGCGCCCCGGCTGTAGTCGCTCACCGAGCGGGTGTAGCCGCCGATCCGGTTGAGAAACCGGTGGAGCTGGCTCTGTGCGTGGTGGAGCCGCCCGGCGCTGCTCCAGCCGTAGGAGCCACCGAAGATCGCACTGTTGCCATGGGTCTCGACGATCCGGCCGAGCTCGCCCGCGAGCAGGTCGAGCGCGGTGTCCCAGCCGACCTCGACGTACGTCTCCTCGGGTGAGCCGCGACCATCGCTGGGTCCGGGGCCGTCCTCCAGCCAGCCTCGCCGGAGGGCCGGGCGGAGCACCCGGCTGCGGTGGCGCTGACCGGTCACCACGTTGCCGATGGCGGGGGAGGCGTCGGGGTCGTCGGGGTGTGGCCTGGCCGCGAGGAGCTCGCCGTCCGGACCGACGTCGACCTCGAACGTGCCCCAGTGGGCGCTGGAGGAGACCGCGCTCATGCTGTCTGCGGGATCGGCCGCTCGGCGAGCTCCTGGCCGGGGATGGCCGCGACCAGCTCGCGGGTGTAGTCGGTGAACGGCCGAGACAGCACCCTGCCGACCGGTCCCTGCTCGACGATGCGGCCACGGTTCATCACCGTGACCGTGTGCGCGATCTGGCGCACGATCGCCAGGTCGTGGGAGACGAAGACGTAGGTCAGCCCGAGCTCGACCTGCAGACCGAGGAGCACCTCGAGGATGTCGGCCTGCACGCTGACGTCGAGCGCCGAGGTCGGCTCGTCGAGGACGATCACGTCCGGGCGCAGCACCAATGAGCGGGCGATCGCGACGCGCTGGCGCTGCCCACCGGAAAGATTCGTCGGGCGCCGGCCGAGCAGGCTCTCGTCCAGTCCGACCGCGGCGAGGGCCTCGCGGACCCGCTCGTCCCGCTCCCGCCGGGTGCCGACCCGGTAGCGGTCCAGCGGCTCCCGGATGATGTGCCGGATCCGCCAGGTGGCGTCCAGCGAGGTGAACGGGTTCTGGTAGACGAGCTGGAGATGACGACGTACGCCACGCAGGTCGGCGTGGGTCCGGTGGCTGACCGTCTCTCCGTCGACCAGCACCTCGCCGGTGGTCGGCTGTTCCAGGCCGAGCAGGAGACGTACGGCGGTGGTCTTGCCCGACCCGGACTCGCCCACGAGCGCGTGGGTGGTGCCGGGAGCGACCCTGAAGGAGGCGTCCGAGACGGCGTGCAGGTCCTGGCCCTCGACGGTGAACGTCTTGCCGACCTCGCGGAACTCGATCCTCGGCACGGACTCGTTCGCGGCCGCCGTCACCTCGCTGTCGCGGAGGGCGGCGTAGCGGTCGGGGTTGAGGGCGGGTACGTCACCGTGCAGCTTGCGGGCGTAGCCGGAGGCCGGGGCGGCGAACACCTGCCGGGTGGGGCCGGCCTCCTGGACGGTGCCGTCCTTGAGCACCACGATCTCGTCGGTGCGGTCGGCGGCGATGGCCAGGTCGTGGGTGATCAGCAGCAGGCTGATGCCGCGTTCCTCGCGAAGCTCGGAGAGGAGATCGAGGATCCGCTTCTGGATGGTCACGTCGAGGGCCGAGGTCGGCTCGTCGGCGATGATCAGCTTCGGTTCGGGGATGATCGTCAGCCCGATCAGCACCCGCTGCAGCATCCCGCCGGAGAGCTGGTGCGGGTAGGAGTCGAAGACCCGCCGCGGGTCGTCGAGACCAACCCGCGCGAACGTGTCGAGCACCAGTTCGCGCCGCTCTGCGCCGCTGTGCTCGCCGTCGAGGAGCCTGGTCGCCTCCAGCGCCTGCGAGCCGACGGTGCGCACCTGGTTGAGCGAGCTGGTCGGGTCCTGCGGGATGAATCCGAGCTCACGGCCGCGCAGCGGCCGGAACCGTCGCTCGGGCAGGTCGAGGATCTCCCTGCCGGACAGGCGCACCGAGCCGGTGGCACGGCCGAGGTCACGGGGGAGCAGCCGCAGGATCGAGCGGGCGATCGTGGACTTGCCGGACCCGGACTCGCCGATCAGGGCGAGGCCGGAGCCCGCGGTGAGCGCGAAGCTGACATCGGTCACGACCTGCGTACGCCCGTAGGAGACCGAGATTGACTCGGCGGCCAGCAGCGGGTCGGACGGTGTCGACGGGGGAGAGGTGTTCGTCATGGATGCTCCGAGGTCAGGCGGGCCGGCGCAGCCAGCGGCTGACCCGGTTGAGGGAGAGGACGGTGGCGACGATGACCGCGGCGGGGGCATAGATCATCCACGGGGCGAAGGGAAACTTCTCGCCGTCGGCGACGAGGCGGCCCCAGTCGGAGGCCGGTGGCGGGTCGCCGTAGCCGAGGAAGGCGAGCCCGGCGATCACCAGGATCGCGACGCCGAACTGCAGCACCGCCAGCGGCACGATCGAGCGCGAGGCGTTGGGCAGGATGTGGGTGAGCAGGATCTGCCACCGCGAGCCGCCCTGCAGGTAGGACGCCTCGACGAAGGTCGCCTGGCGCACCTTGATCACCTCTGCGCGCATCACCCGGGCGAAGACCGCCACCGCGACCACGCCGGTCGCGATCGCGGCGTTGACCGTCTTGAATCCGAGCGCCGAGACGATGACGACGGCGAAGAGGAAGCCGGGGATCGCCAGGAGAACGTCCACGAACCGGGCCAGCACGGTGTCGACCCAGCCCTCGAGGAACCCGGCCAGGAGCCCGATCAGGCTCCCGGCGACGACCCCGATGGCCACCGAGATGAGCGCTGAGGTCACCGAGGAGGCCGAGCCGTGCACGACCCGGGCGAAGAGGTCGCGCCCCAGGTCGTCGGTGCCGAACCAGTGGGCCGGGCCGGGGCCGAGGAGCTTCTCGGTGGGTACGCCGCCGGCCGGGTCGTGACTCGTGAACAGGCCGGGGACGAGCGACCAGGCGATGATCACGGCCAGCCACAGCAGCGAGACGACGACGGTCGGCGGGACCCGCCTCAGTGCCGCGACGCGAGGTGCGTCGACGGCCGGCTCGGAAAGCGTCGCGACGGTCATCTCAACCCGCCTTCCCGGTGGTGAGGCCCGAGGGGGCGAACGGCCCCGGCCGGCGCCCGGGCGCGGGCACCGTCGCTCTCGTGGCTGCCTCGGTGAGGCGTACGCGGGGGTCGAGCAACGGGTAGACGAGGTCGGCGACGAGGTTGACCACTACGAAGACCACCGCTGAGAGCGAGACCACCGCCTGGAGCACCGGGGTGTCCTGGGTGGTCACGGACTGCTGGACGAGGCTGCCGAGGCCGTTGCGTCCGAAGATCTGCTCGGTCAGCACCGCCCCACCGAGCAGCTCGCCGACGATGAGCGCGATGACCGTGACCACCGGCAGCGAGGCTGGCTTGAGCAGGTGGCGCACGAAGAGGCAGGCCTGGGTCAGGCCGCGCGAGCGGGCCACGGTGGCGTACTCCTGGCTGGACTCGTGGTCGAGGTTGGCGATGATCACCTCGGCCAGCTGTGCCGAGACCGGGATCGCGAGCGTGAGGGCCGCGAAGAAGGTGCCGACCGGTGTCTCGGAGTCGATCACCGAGAACAGGTGCAGCTGGAAGGAGAAGAAGATCAGCACCAGCAGCCCGACCACGTAGTTGGGCACCGAGAGGAACAGCGACGGGAAGGCCCGCAGCAGGTCGCGACCGGCCCAGCGGGGTAGCGCGTGGGCGCCGTAGCCGACCGCGAAGGCAAGCACCAGCGCGATCGCGAGCGCGGTCCCGGCCAGCGAGAACGTCGAGGCCGCGACCTGCCCGATCATCGGGGCGACGGGCAGGTTGGTGCGCAGCGAGACGCCGAGGTCGCCGGTGAGGAAGCGGGACAGGGACTCCCACAGCTGCACCAGCACGGGCTGGTCCAGCTTGTAGTAGGAGACGATCTGGTCGACCTCCTCGGGCGTGAACCCGTTCTCCGGGTTGTTGAGCATGCCGGATACCGGGTCACCGGGGAGCACGCTGATCACCAGGAAGGTGGCGATGTAGGCGAGCAGGATCACCACGACCGCCTGCCCGATGCGCCGGAGCACGAACACGGGATAGGAGTTGCTCATGACGCTCACTCGATCGTGGCGGCGGCGAACTTCGCGAACGCCGTGCTGTCGGTCTCGACGCCCTTCAGGTCGGGGCTGGTCAGCAGCGGCCGCTGCACGATCTGGGTGATCGGCACGTAGTAGGCCTGCTCGAGCACGTGGCGCTGCAGCTCGGCCAGGTCGGCGTCACGCGCGACGGGGTCGGTCGCGACCCGGATCGAGTCGCGGAGCTTGTTGATGGTGGCGTCCGACTCGCCGATGCCGAACCAGTTCTCGCCGCTGTCGGCGTCGGTGAACACGTTGGCGGCGGTCGAGGCGTCACCGATGGAGCGGGTGACCTCGTAGGCGGCCACGTTCGGTGCCCCGACGGTGATCTTCTCGCCATAGGTGATCACGTCGTACGTCTGCACGCTCACCTTGAAGCCGAGCTTGCCCAGCTGGGTGGCGATGAGCTGGTCGACCTGCTTGGAGGTCGGCAGGTAGGGGTTGGAGTAGAGGGTGAACTCCAGCCGCTTGCCGTCCTTGGCCAGGACGCCATCGGACCCCTTCGCGTAGCCGGCCTCGGCGAGCAGCTTGGCGGCGGAGTCGGGGTCGTAGCCGAACTCCGCGGACTGGTCGGAGACGCCGGGGACGGTGTCGTTGAAGAACGAGGTCGCCGGCTTCCAGTCGGAGGTGTAGACGGTGTCGATGATCTCGTCGCGGTCGATGCCGTGCTGGACCGCCTGGCGGACCTTCACGTCCTTGAAGATCGCGGTCTTCGTGTTGAGCGCCCAGCCGAAGGCGAACCCGAGGTAGACCGGCGTGTGCACGCTGAATCCCTGGCCCTTGAGGTCGGAGATCTGTTGCGGCGTCGGGTTGTAGGCGACCTGGGCCTGGCCCGACTGCACCGCGGCGGTGCGTACGGCGGCGTCGGGGCTGACCTTGTAGGTGATCTGCTCGATCTTCGCCGCGCCGGTGTTTCCGAGCGCCTCCGGACCCCAGTCGTAGTCGTCGCGCTTCTCGAGCACGACGTTGTCGTCGGCCTTCCAGGACTTCACGACGTAAGGCCCGGAGCCGAAGTTGGTGGAGAGCTCGGCCTGCTCGTCCGCGGTGCCGGAGATCGCCTTGGGTGCGTACAGGGCGCTGGCGGCATAGCCGAGGGTCGGGATGAAGCCGAGGGTCGGCGCGGAGAAGCTCACCTGGACCGTCGTCTCGTCGACGGCCTTGGCCCCTGCGTACGTCTTGGGGAACAGGCTGATCGGGGCGATGCCCTGGTCGGGCTGACCCTTGGCCCAGTAGTCGAGATTGGCGACCACGGCGGCGGCGTCGAGCGGGTCGCCGTTGGAGAAGGTGACGCCCTTCCTCAGGTGCAGGGTGAAGGAGGTGTAGTCCCTGTTGTTCTCCCACTTCTCGGCGATCCAGGGCGAGATCTTGCCCTCGTCGTCGACGTAGACGAGCTTGTCGTAGATCTGGCTGAAGACGTTGCCCTGGAAGCTGGAGATCGACGCGCCGTTGGGCACCCAGGAGTTACCGAGCGAGTCGAGCAGGAAGGTCACCTGGCCGTCGGCGGAGGCCCCGGAGGAAGTGCTGCCGCAGGCGGTCAGCGAGGCCGCGGCCAGAGCCGCGACCGCGGCCAGGGCGGCCTTGCGGCGCCAGGAGCCGAGGCGGGCGTGGCCCGCGGCGATGCGTCGATCGATGTTCATCTGGGTTCCTTCGGTGGTGTGCGTGACGTATGCGAGGTGGGGTGACTCACGCGCCGAGAACGCGTCGGCCGGCCTGGACGAGGGCGAAGTCCTCCTGCGGCGGGTGCACCCGGATGCAGAGGGCGTCGCGCAGGTGGCGCTCGAGGCGGTTGTTGCGGGTCAGGCCCGGGTTTCCGAGGGCGGCGACCGCGGTCTGGGTCGCCGAGACGACGGCCCGGGCGATGGCGACCTTGATCACCGAGAGCTGCGGGAGGACCGAGTCGTCTCCGGCCTCGAGCCGGCGCAGCGTTCCGTACGCGAGGGTCTCGGCGGTCGCGATCTGCAGGTCGATCTCGCCGGCGACCGCCTGGATCCGCTCGGTCTCGGCGATCGGCTTGCCCAGCGCGCTGGGCACCCGGGTACGGGCGAACTCGGCGAACGCCGACCGTGCCGCGCGGGCCACGCCGATGTAGAGCGCGGGGTGGGCGAAGCTGCCGGGGCCGGCCGTGGCGGCGGGGTCACGGTAGGAGCCGTCGGGGCGGCGCGGGATCTCCCGGAACGCCTCGTACGGCACCTCGACCGCGTCGTAGACGACGTCGTGGGTGTTGGAGGCGCGCAGGCCGAGGTGGTCCCAGGTCTCTACCCAGGTGATGCCCTCCGCGTCGCCGGGGACGGTGACGTGGCCGACCCGTGGTCGGTGCGCCGGCGTGTCCGGCTCGTCGGCGGTCACCCACACGGTGTGGTAGGTCAGGGCCGTCCCGCCCGTGGCGTACGCCTTGTGGCCGTCGAGCCGCCAGCCGTTCTCGGTGCGGGTGATGGTGGTCTTCGGGATTCCGCCGCGTGCCGGGGCGCCCAGCTCGGGTTCAGCACGGATGGCGTTGACGAACGACGGCTCCTGGAGGGAACGGCGCAGCAGGTCGTCGTAGTGCTCGGCGTACCAGCCGCCGAGCTCGGCCTGCGCGGCGTGCGCCATCAGGGTGTTGGTGACGATCAGGGCAACCGACGGGTCACCCTCTCCGATGGCCTCGACGATGCGTACGGCGTCGATGGTCCCGACTTCCGGGCCGCCGTAGCGCTTGCCGACGGTGGCGGTCACCAGGCCCGCGCGCCAGGCGGCCTCCAGGCCCTTGTCCGGCACCTCGCCGGAGCGGTCGTAGTCGGCGGCGTGCTCGGCGATCTCTGCGGTGACCTGTGCGAGCGCGGTGTCGGACAGGTCCGGGACCGGGAGGTCGTACGTCCTCTGGCCGGTGTCGTCGGTAGCCGTCATGCCCCGGCACCCTCGAGCGCCGCGGCTTTGTCGGCGGCGGCGACGAAGTCGTCGCTGTAGTAGCCGAGGTGCTCGGCCTGGAGGTTGCCACGGCGGCCGGTCGCCTCGCGGTGGGCGATCTCCTGGCGCACCAGCGGGAGGACGTACTTTCCGTAGCCGGCGGCGTCGGCGAGCGTGTCGTAGCCGCGGATGGAGACGAGGTCGGCACCGGCATCGACGTAGTCGAGGATCGCGGCGGCGACGGTCTCGGGGCTGCCGACCAGGGCGGTGGAGGCACCCTGTCCGCCGGTCGCGGCGGCGGTGCGGGTCCATAGTGCGCGGTCGTAGCGCTCGGAGGCGCCGGCGAACTCGAGGGCACGCACCGAGCCGATGTTGGTGGCCCGGGACTGGTGGCGGCGGGCGAAGTAGGCGGCCTTCTCGTAGGTTGCGCCGATCTTGCCGATGTAGTCGTAGGCCTTCTCCCAGGCCTCGGCGTCGGTGGGGGCGACGATCGGCCGGAAGGTGACCCAGATGCGCGGGTTGGGCCGGCCCGCGGCGGCCGCGATCGCGTTGACGCGGTCGATCTCGGTGCGCAGCTCGGGGAGCGGCTCGCCCCAGAAGGAGAAGATGTCGGCCTGGTTGCCGCCGATGTCGAACGCCTCCTGCGACTGGCCGCCGATCGAGATCGGGACCGGGTCGCCGGAGTAGGTGGAGAAGCCGGGCCCGAAGTCGGCGAACCTGTAGAACTCGCCCTCGTGGCTGAACGGCTCCTTCTCGGTCCAGGCTCGGCGCAGCAGGTCGATGTACTCCCCGGTGCGGGCATAGCGCCGCGGCTTGGGTTCGTAGTCGCCCTGGCGGTGCTGCTCGTCGTCGGAGCCGCCGGAGATCAGGTGGACGACCGCGCGGCCTTCGGTCAGCTGGTCGAGGGTGGCCAGCTTCTGGGCCGCGACCAGCGGGAAGGTGGTGTTGGGGCGCAGCGCGACGATCGGCCTGATCCGCTCGGTGAGCGTCCCGACGGCTGCCGCGGTGATGAACGAGTCGGCCGAGTTCGAGCCGTAGGGAAGCAGGGTGTAGTCGAACTCCTGCTCCTCCAAGGTGGCCACGTAGCGCTTGAAGTAGTCCAGGTCGATGCCGTGGGGGACCTGGATCGGGTTCAGCTCGGTGGACGGGTTCAGGTGGGAGAGACTGATGAACTCGACCTTGGGTGATGCTGTCGCCGGGATCTGGGCGTCGAAGACTGGGGTGGTCACGAGGGGGTTCCTTCCGGGCCGCGCGGGTTCAGTCAAGAAAGTTCACTGACTTAGTTGTCAATGCTGGTGTGCGGAGGGGTCGGCGTCCAACAGGAATGTGGGATGTGAATCCTTCGCGCTGGCTTATGCGTTGCTGATCAGACGCAGTGGCGGGGTGGCGGCGAGGAAGTCGCGCCCGGTGGCCAGGGCCGTTTCCTCGATCGCCTCGTCCAGGCCGCGCCGGGCGATCATCCGCAGGTGGGCGGTGCCGGCGGCCGGGAGGCCTGCGCGCTCGACGACGCCCTGGGGTCGGCCTCCGATGCCGGGCAGGAGGGCTGTGCCGAGCCCGGCGCGCACGCCGGCCAGCACCCCTTCCAGTGTTGTCGAGGTGGCGGTCACCTCGACCTGGTGGCCTGCCTCGGCGAGCAGGGCCAGCGCGCGCTCGCGCAGCCCGCACGGCTCCTCGAAGGCGACCAGGCTGAACGTGTCCGCACTGGTCGCGGTCGGGCCGGTGGCCGTGCGGTTGGGGGCTGCGTACCAATGGAGGGGGAGGAGCCCGACCTGGTGGCCGGCGGCCTGGCCGCTGGGGTCGAGGACGAAGGCGAGGTCGACCGTCCCCTTGGTCACCGAGTCGTAGAGCTGGGTGGAACGGCCGATCTCGAAGCGGGTGCCGGTCTCCGGGAACGCTTGGGTGAGGGTGTGCAGGAGCTCGGGGAGTATCTGCTCGACCGCGTGCTCGACGCAGCCGACGGTGATGGTCGTCGGGTTGGCGACCTCCAGGAGCGCGAGCGACGCGTCGTGGGTGGCGAGGATCTTGCGCGCCTCGACCAGCACCCGCTCGCCGTCGGGTGTGAACCGCATGGTGCGGCCGTCCTTCTCGAAGAGGCGGCGCTTAAGGGTGCGCTCGAGGAGTCGTACGTGCTGGCTCAGCGCGGGCTGGCTGATGTGTCGCACGGCGGCCGCCTTGGTGAACCCGCCGCTCTCGGCGATCGCCACGAGCGTACGTAGATGCTCAATGTCCAGCGAAATACTCATATATCTAGTCTGTGCCCTCGGCGGGCCTTGTGGGCGGGCCTTCCAGATATCGATCACGATCGGCGATGGATCAGCTGAGCAGATTGGTCTTGGACGCAATCGGCGGCCGCGCCGAGCATGGTGGGCATGACTGCCATCGCCGTGACCGACCTGCCGCGTACGTGGGACGAGCCCGAGGGGGTCGCGCCGCGCGGCACCCTGATCCTGCTCACCGGACGGGGTGAGACCGCGGCGACGTACGCCAGGTTCGGCCGCCGCGTCTCCGCCGACGCCTACAAGGTGCGGATCGTCGAGGTGGACTCTGGCGACCTCGACGCCGCCCGGGCGGCGGCCGAGGCACTGGCGGCCGATGAGGCGCTGCCGGCGCCGAAGGTGCTCGTCGGCTCCGACACCGGCGCCACCCTTGCCGCCCTGCTCGTCGGCGAGCTGCCGGTCGACGCCGCCGTCATCGCCGGCCTGGCGCTTCCCCGGACGAGTGCCGAGGTGGACGGGGAGTGGGAGGACGAGCTGGAGGTACGCAGCGCCTGCCCGACCCATCGCGGGACGATCTCGGCCGATGCCGGCTTCGCGCGAGGTGCTCTGGCGGACCCGCCGCCCTGGGACGAGGTCGAGCTGAGCGTGCCCGAGGTGCCGCTGCTGGTCATCCACGGCCGCGAAGACCGGATCACCCCGGTCGGCGAGGCGCTGAAGCCGTGGGTGGGCGCGGAGACCGTCGAGCAGCACGTCGTCGAGGGCGGCCGTCACGACATCCTCAACGATGTCACCCACCGATCCGTCGCGGCCACGGTGATCCTCTTCCTCGAGCGGCTCAAGCTGGGTGCGGACCTCCCGGTCATCGTGCGGCAGGTCGGCCGGTGACCCTCCCCGCTGGGTTCCTGGCCGAGCTGACCGCGGCGGTGCCGACGGCCTCGACGGAGGAGTCGTTCCTTGCCGCGGTCGCAGTAGACCGGTCCGGGATCGTGGCCGAGGGAGTGCCCGACGTGGTGGTCCGCGCGACCTCGGTCGCGGACGTACGGGCCACGCTGCGGTTGGCCTCCGCGCACGGCGTACCCGTCGTCCCTCGGGGTGCGGGCACCGGCCTGGCCGGAGGCGCCGTCGCCGCCCCCGGCATGCTCGTGCTCGACGTGAGCGGCATGGACCGGATCATCTCGCTCGACCCGGTCGACCAGACCGCTCATGTCGAACCCGGAGTGATCACCGCCCATCTCGACCGGACCGCCGGCGAGCACGGCCTGCGCTACGCCCCCGACCCGGCATCGGCCGCCATCTCCACCATCGGTGGCAACGTCGCCACCAACGCGGGCGGTCTGCGCTGCGTTAAGTACGGCGTCACCCGCGACGCCGTGCTCGGCCTCGAGGTCGTGCTCGCCGACGGCACCCTGATCAGCACTGGCCGGGCGACCCTGAAGGGCGTCGCCGGCCTCGACCTCACCGGCCTCTTCGTCGGCTCCGAGGGCACCCTCGGCGTGGTGGTCGGGGCGACCGTACGCCTTCGGCCCCTGCCGGAGCGGACCCTGACCGTCGCGGCGGCCTACGCGGGAGTGGAGGCCGCCGCTCGGGCCTGCGCCGCCCTGGCCCAGGACCGGCGCGAGCCGGCCATGCTCGAGCTGCTCGACCAGGCCACCCTCCAGGTCGTCGACGACGCCCAGGGGACCGCCTACGCCGAACGCGGCGGCGCCCTGGTGATCGCCCAGGCCGACGGCCCGGCCGCGGAGTCCGAGATCGAGGCGATCGGCGAGGTGCTCGGTAAGGAGGCGACCTGGGTCGAGCAGGGCGTCGACGAGGAGACCTCGGCCCGGTTGGTCGAGGCCCGCCGCCTCGCCCTGCCGTCCATCGAGACCAAGGGCTCGGTGCTGATCGAGGACATCTGCGTCCCTCGCTCGCGCCTGGCCGAGGCGTTCGTCCGCGTCGAAGAGGTCGCCCGGCGTCGCGGCGTACGCATCTACTCCTTCGCCCACGCCGGCGACGGGAACCTGCACCCCCTGATCGGCTACCCGACCGGCCCGGTCCCGAAGGAGGTCCTCGCCGCCGGCGACGACATCTTCGGCATCGCGCTCGACCTCGGCGGCACCGTCACCGCTGAGCACGGCATCGGCCTGCTCAAGCGCTCCTGGCTCGCCCGCGAGGTCGGCCCCGAGGCCCTCGGCGTGCATCGCGCGATCAAGGCCGCCCTCGATCCGCGTGGCATCCTCAACCCGGGCAAGGGCTACTGAGGCGGTTGGGATCGCGGCGGGTCAGGTACTTGCCCAACCGGCGGCTTCGGCGCTCAGGTGTCGGCAGACGTGGCCGACGGCCGGTGGTGCGCTGGCGCCGGTGACGAGCCAGAGGGTGTTGAGCGGCCCGAGCCTGGGTTCGTGGAGGCGTACGACCGTGCCGTCGGCGAGGGCTCCGTCGACCAGGTAGCGGGGTAGCACGGAGGCGCCGATGCCGGCGACGACGGCGCGGAGGATGCCGCGCAGGTCGGGCAGGACGAGCGCGGTGCGGTTGGTGGGGCGCTCGTCGAACTCGGTGAGCCAGTAGCGCCGGATGATCGGCAGGTCGGGGGAGTAGGCCGCCAGCGGTACGGCCGCGAGCGCGCGAACCGGGTCCTGTGCCAGCTCGGCGGGGTCGACCTGTCCTGCGATCGCCGGCGCCGCGACCAGAAGGAACTCCTCGTCGACCAGTGCCGCCGACCGCAGCCGCTCGTCGCCGGGGCGTACGGAGGAGACGACGAGGTCCAGGCGCTCCTCGGCCAGGTCGTCGAGGAGTGCCTGCGCGAGTCCGGTGGTCACCGAGACGTCGAGGCCGTCGCGGACGAGCGGGGCGAGGGCAGGCACGATCCGGGTGGCCATCACGTCGGCCGCGCCGCCGATCCGGATGCTCGCCGGGCCGATCGACGGCTCGGTGCCGACGGCGCCGCGCAGCTGGTCGACCAGTGGCGTGATCCGGGCGGCGAGGGCGTCGGCACGCCCGGTGGGCACCAGCCCGGTGCGGGAGCGCTCGAACAGGACCGCGCCGAGATCCTGCTCGAGCTTGCGGATCCGCGCGGTCACCGCGGGCTGGGAGAGATCGAGGCGACGGGCCGCGGCGCTGATCGAGCGCTCCCGGTAGGCGTGCGTGAACGCTTCCCAGAGGTCGAGCGAGGTCATAGAAATCATTATGACCGCCCGACGAGGTTCGGGAGTGAACCCGGCGAGGGTCGTCGTTACGTCATCACCGAACCGAACAAGAAGGAAGAACCTCATGACTCGCGTACTGATGGTCGTCTCCGCGGCCGACACCCTCGTCCTCGCCGACGGCACCGAGCACCCGACCGGCTTCTGGGCCGAGGAGGTCGCCGCCTCCCACGAGACGCTCGCCGCGGCCGGCGTCGAGATCGACATCGCCACCCCCGGCGGCAGGGCGCCGACGGTCGACGCGCTCTCGCTCAGCGAGCAGGGCGGCGTCCAGCCCGAGGACGCCGAGCGGTTCCGTGCCTACCTCGACACTCTCGAGAAGCAGCTCGCCCACCCGCTCGATCTCGCCGACATCGACCCGGCCGCGTACGACGCCGTCTACATCCCCGGCGGCCACGCCCCGATGACGGACCTGGTCGAGGACGCCTCGCTCGCCGTGCTCCTGACCGCCACCGACTCCGCCGGCCGACCGGTCGTCGCGCTCTGCCACGGCGTCGCCGGCCTCCTCGCCGCGACCGTCGAGGGAGGCTGGCTCTTCCGCGGCCGCCGGATGACCGGTTTCACCGACACCGAGGAGCAGCAGGGCGGCTACGGCGACAGCATTCCGTTCTCGGTCGAGCAGCGGATGCGTACGGCCGGCGGCATCGTCGAGACCGGTGAGCCGTGGAGCGACACCGTGATCGTCGACGGCACCCTGATCACCGGGCAGAACCCGCAGTCCAGCGTCTCGACCGCGAAGGCGCTGCTGGAGCGGCTCGCCTGAACCCAGTGGCCAGGCCCGTCAGGAGGCGACTTCGCCGTCGGTGGCGAAGTCGGCCTCCACGATGGAGCGCTCGAGCTTGCTGAGCAGCCGGGCGAGCTCGTCGCGCTCCTCCCTGGTGAGGTGATGGAGCAGCGCGTTCTCCGCGCGCAGATGGTCCTCGATCGCGCGGTTGATCACCTCGAGGCCCTGGTCGGTGAGCTGGGAGTAGACGACGCGGCGATCCTCGGCGTCGCGCTGGCGGGTGATGAGCCCGGCTGCCTCGAGGCGGTCGAGCCGGAAGGTCACGCCGGCAGAGGAGAGCAGCGAGCCACTCGCGAGATCGCGGCCGGCCTTGCGATACGGCGCGCCCGCGCGGCGCAGCGCCGCGAGGACGTCGAAGGAGGCGGAGTTGAGGTCGTGGCGGCCGAAGACCTGGGTGAGCACCGCCTGGTAGCGCAGGTAGATCCGATGCACCCTCCCGAACAGCGCGATCGGAGAGGGGTCGAGGTCGGGGCGCTCGTGCGTCCACTGGGAGACGATCGCGTCGACCGCGTCATCGCTGCCCGAGGGCTGGTTGACGCCCGATCCGGTGTGACTCATGGTCGCAGTGTACGAGCCGACTCGGGCTCCGCGAGACAGGAAGTTAACACAGAGGGGGTTGACGGAGGATCGTGACGCACCGCACACTCTTAGGACTTAACGATTAAGCACTTAGGGATTATTCCTTGTCGAGTGCTGTGAACCGAAAGTTCCCCTCACATGGTCAACATCACCCCGGTGCCGCCGGCTGTCACGGCGGAGCAGATCAGTGCCAGGCTCGAGCGACTTCCGCTCTCGCGCTGGCACGTCAAGACCCGCGTGCTCGTCGGCGTGGCCACCTTCTTCGACGGCTTCGACCAGCTGATGATCGCCTACGCGTTGCCCGTGCTCATCCCGTTCTTCGGCCTCGATCCCGGGATGATCGCCTGGACGATCGCCATCGGCGGCATCGGGATGCTGCTCGGCGCGCTGGCCGGTGGATGGTTGGCCGACCGGGTCGGCCGAGTGCCGGTCCTCATCGGGTCGCTGGTGCTGTACGCCGTGATGAGTCTGCTCATGGCGGGCACCTCCACCCTCTGGATCTTCCTGGTGCTCCGGTTCGTCCAAGGCTTCGGGCTCGGTGCGGAGGTGCCGGTCGCGGCGACGTACATCGGTGAGATCACCCGCGCCCACCGCCGCGGTCGCTTCGTACTGATCTACGAGCTGATCTTCCCGGCCGGGCTGGTGGCCTCGGCGCTGGTCGCGGCCTGGGTCGTGCCCGCCTTCGGGTGGCGATGGCTGTTCGCGCTGGGCGCCATCCCGCTGATCCTGGTGCCGTTCATGCGTCGCGTCCCGGAGTCGCCCCGCTGGCTCGCCGCCCGCGGCCGCTTGGAGGAAGCCGATCAGGCGACGCGCCGGATCGAGGCGGAGGTCGCCGCGCAGAAGGGTGAGCTGCCCGCCCCTGCGACCAGCGCGGCGTCGACGGTCCGGCAGGGCCGGGCCCGCCTCTCGGAGCTGTTCCAGGGCGTCTACCTGCGGCGCACGCTGATGTTGGCGACTGCCTGGCTCACGGCGTACTTCGTCAACTACGGCATCGCCGCCTGGCTGCCCACCATCTATGGCGAGGTCTTCCATCTCGACGTCGACACCGCACTGCGCTACAGCGTCGCCACCAGCGTCGCCGGCATCCTCGGCTGCGTCGTCATCGCGCTGACCATCGACATCGTCGGTCGCCGGGTGGCGATCACGGTCGCGATGCTGGGCAGCGCGGCAACCCTGTTCGTGCTGGCCTCGACCGGAGCGACCAGTGCCAGCACCGTCCTGCTCTGGTCGGCGGCCTCGGCGATGTGCATCTTCGCGGTCAACCTGGCGCTGTACGTCTACACCGCCGAGCTCTATCCGACCCGGATGCGGGCGCTGGGCGTCAGCGTCGGTGGGGCGTTCGGCAGGCTCGGCATCATCGTCGGCCCGCTGGTTGTCGGCGGATTGATCAGCCGCGGGTTCTCGATCGCCGACGTGTTCATCGTGATGGGTGCGGTCGCTGTCGTCGGCGCGCTCACCACGGCCGTGTTCGCGGTCGAGACGCGCGAGCGCACGTTGGAGGAGATCTCCCAGTGAGCGCTCCGGACTGGACGGACGTGGTCGTCCCGGCCGACGAGATCCTGGTGGCAGGGGAGTGGCGTCGCGGCGGTGGGTCGGGGTCGGAGAGCATCGATCCTGCCGACGGCAACGTGATCACGACGGTGCACCACGCCTCGGAGGCCGATGTCGACGAGGCGGTCACCCGCGGGGCGGAGGCTGCCGCCGCGTGGGGCAGGCGGCTCCCGCATGAGCGGGCGCGTCACCTGCACCGGATCGCCGACGGGATCGAGGGATCGGCTGAGCGTCTGGCTCGGCTGCAGACCCGTGACACCGGCAAGACGCTGACCGAGACCTCCGCCCTCGTGGCGAGCGCGGCCGGAACCTTCCGCTACATGGCCGCGGCCCTGGAGACCTTCGACGAGGAGCTGACCACGCAACGGGGCCGTTCGCTCACGATGAGCGTGCACGAGCCGATCGGCGTCATCGGCGCCATCACCCCGTGGAACTCGCCGATCGCCAGCGATGCCCAGAAGATCGCTCCCGCCCTCGCCGCCGGCAACGCGGTGGTGCTCAAGCCTGCCGAGTGGACACCCCTGGTCTCTCTCGCCCTGGGTCGCATCATCACCGACTCCGGCCTTCCGCCCGGCCTGGTCTCGGTGCTTCCCGGCCGGGGGTCGGTCGTCGGCGACGCCGTCGTGCGCCATCGTGGCGTCGGCAAGGTGTCCTTCACCGGAGGCACGACGACGGGTCGCCTCATCGCCCACGCGGCGGCCGACAAGCTGATGCCGGTGACGCTCGAGCTGGGCGGCAAGTCCCCGACCATCGTCTTCGAGGACGCCGACGTCGAGGCCGCGATCGCCGGGATCCTGTTCGGCATCTACTCCAGCTCCGGGCAGAGCTGCATCGCCGGATCGCGGTTGTTCCTGCCGTCCTTCCGCGCCGAGGAGTTCCTCGAGCGTCTGGTCAAGGCGGTCGCGCGGCTGCGCATCGGCCACGGCCTCGACCCCCTCACCCAGGTGGCGCCGCTGGTCCATCACCGGCATCGCGACAGTGTCGCGGGCCACGTCGAGCGTGCCCGTGCTGCCGGCGGTGAGGTGCTGGTCGGTGGTGAGGTTCCCGAAGGCGGCGCCTATGCCGCCGGCGCCTACTACCTGCCGACCGTCATCGCCGGTCTGGACAACTCCTCGCCCACCTGCCAGGAGGAGATCTTCGGACCGGTCCTCTCGGTTCTCACCTACGACGACGAGGACGATCTGGTCGCCCGCGCGAACGACTCGGTCTACGGGTTGGCGTGCGGCCTGTGGACCCGTGACTACCGGACCGCGTGGCGGGTCGCCCGCCGGATCGAAGCCGGGACGGTCTGGATCAACACCTACAAGCAGTTCAGCATCTCCACTCCGTTCAGCGGGATGAAGGAGAGCGGCCTCGGCACCGAGAAGGGTCGCCGCGGCATCGCGGAGTACACGCGCCAGAAGAGCCTCTACTGGGGACTCGACGAGGCGCCGCACCCCTGGGCCGGCTGACCGGGCGTCTAACCCGTGATCTGGGCCACGGTTTCCCTTGACATGAAAAAGCCTAAGCGCTTAAATATTAACTACTAAGAGAAAGGGGTCGGGATGTCGATCGCCACACTGCACTCACTGCGCAGCGTCCAGCTGCAGGTGCCGACGCTCACCGAGTCGACGGACTTCTATTCCGAGGTCTGGGGCCTGTCGGTCGTCGAGCAGGACCACGACGACGCCTGGCTGCGCGGCACGGGGGAGAACCACCACGTCCTCCAGCTGACCCGCGCGGAGCGCAACGGTCTCGGTGCGATCTCGTTCGCGGTGCGTACGCCGGCCGAGGTCGACGAGGCCGCCCGCCGGCTCGCGCTCCGTGGGATCCCGATGCTCACCGAGCCGGGCGCTCTGGACCAGGCGGGCGGCGGCTACGGCATCCGCTTCGCCGACCCGGAGGGCAGGGTGATCGAGCTCGTCGCCGACGTCCACGCCGTGAAGCCGCTCTACCGGGACCGTCCGGTCCCGATCGGGGTGACGCACGTCGTGCTCAACACGGTCGACATCGACCGCGCGGTGGCCTTCTACACCGACGTCCTCGGGATGCGCGTCTCCGACTGGTCCGAGCACCAGATGGCGTTCCTGCGCTGCAACACCGACCACCACAGCATCGCGTTCAATCAGGCAGCGTGGACCTCGGTCAACCACGTCGCCTACGAGATGCCGAGCATGGACCACTTCATGCGAGGCATCGGCTCGCTCAAGCAGCAGGGCGTCACCCCGCTGTGGGGTCCGGGCCGCCACGGCCCGGGCAACAACACCTTCTCCTACTTCGCCGACCCCGCGGGGCTCGTGTGCGAGTACACCTCCGACGTCGCCCAGGTCGTCGAGGACCAGTGGCTGTGCAAGGTCTGGCGCCGGGTCCCCGAGCTGTCGGACCTGTGGGGGACCGCGGGCCCACCGTCCAAGGACGTACGCCGCCACATGGCCGGCATCGAGGACGCGGGCGTCTTCGCCGACCGTCCCGATCTGGCCGCGTCCTACGCCCCGGCAGCCGCGCGCGAGCTGGCGGAGGTGGCCCGATGACGAAGGTCAGCATCATCGGCGCCGGCGCCATCGGCCGCCCCGTGATCGAGGCCCTGGTGGCCGGAGCGGTCGAGGACGTCGAGGTCGTGGGAGTCGTCAACGACACCCCTGTCGGCGAGTGTCCGGTGCCGCAGATCAGGCTCGCCAAGGCGATGGAGACCAGCGACGTGATCGTCGAGTGCGCTGGTCAGGCGGTCGTCTCCCGGCACGGAGCCGAGATCCTCGAGGCCGGGCGCGACCTGCTGATCACCTCGGCCGGCGCGTTGGCCGACCAGGAGCTGGTCGCCGCGCTCAGGGCTGCCGGCCCGGGGCGGATGTTCATCACCTCCGGCGCCATCGGCGGCATCGACCTGCTGGTCAGCGCCGCCAGCCACGGCGCCGTGCACCGCGCGTCCGTGACCACCACCAAGCTGCCCGCGACCCTGCTGCAGCCGTGGATGGACGACGAGACCCAGGATCGGGTCCGCGCCACCACCGCCCCGACGACGATCTTCGAGGGATCCGCTGCGGAGGCCGCGCGCTACTTCCCGCGCTCGCTCAACGTCGCGGCCACCGTCGGGCTCGCCGTCGGCGACCTTGAGCTGGTCGAGGTCCGCCTCGTCGCCGACCCCGGTGCCGAGCTGACCAGCCACGTCATCGAGGCCGATGCGGACGCGGGCAGCTACCGGTTCGAGATCCGCAACCATCCTTCGGCCGCCAACCCGCGTACCAGCGGCGTCGTCTCGCGCGCCGTGGTCCGGTCCCTGTCCATGCTCGTCGGCCGCCCGGTCGGCGCGGTCAGCATCATCTGAGGCCGCGATGACCACCACCACGCTCCGTGACACCGGGGTCCACGTCGAGGACACCGGCAGCGGCCCGACCATCCTGTGCCTGCATGGCATCGGATCCAGCTCGGCCTCGTTCGCACCCCAGGTCGCGGCGCTCGCCGGCGAGTTCCGACTGCTGGCCTGGGACGCACCCGGCTACGCCCGGTCCACCGACCCCGAGGAGGATGTCGACCTCGACGGCTTCGCCGACGCGGCGGCAGCCGTCATCGAGGAGTACGCAGCAGGTGGCCCGGTTCACGTCCTGGGCGTCTCCTGGGGCGGCGTGATCGCCGTCCGGCTGGCGTCACGCCACCCCCGGCTGGTCCGCAGCCTCGTGCTCGCCGACGCGAGCCGTGGCTCCGGCACTACACCGGAGAAGGCAGCGGCGATGCGTGGCCGGGCCGCCGAGCTCGACAGCGCGGGCAGCACCTCCTTCGCCGCCCAGCGCGGCCCGAGACTCGTCAGCGCCGAGGCTCCCGGCGAGCTCGTCGACCGGGTCGTCGCCACGATGCGCGACTCGATCCGGCTCCCCGGCTACGGCCGGGCGGCCGAGTCGATGGCCGCCACCGACCTGACGCCCGAGCTCGCCGCCATCGACATCCCGACGCTGGTGCTCTGCGGCGACCAGGACCAGGTCACCGGGATCACCGAGTCGCAGGCGCTCGCCGGTGGCATCCCCGACGCGGTCCTGGTGACGCTGCGCGGCGCCGGCCATCTGGCCAACCAGGAGTCGCCCGAGGCGTTCAACGCCTGGCTCTCCTCCTTCGTCGGGATCGTCGAGCGCCTCTACGGCTGACGACCCTGACCATCCTCGAACCCGAGAACGAACACCGCACCGAAAGGAACGATCCCATGTCGATCACCCAGCAGCCCCTCACGTACGAGACCGCCGAGAGCCTGGAGGAGTTCACCGACTCCATCATCCTGACGCGCGCCTCGCGCCACGAGGACTGGGACACCCTCGGCTTCCAGGCCAAGGCGGGCGACCAGTTCAAGCGCGCCCAGATCCGCTACGTCGGCTCCGGCGCGACCGGCAACCACGAGAACGACAACCGCACCATCAAGTCCCAGGGCTTCACCTTCTCCAACATGCTGCTGCCCCCGGGCGGCGAGGGCCCCGAGCACACCCACCACGACGCCGAGGAGGCCTTCTTCGTGCTCGAGGGCGAGGTCGAGGTCGGCGTGCACCGCGACGGCCAGGTCGTCAAGCGCACCCTCGGCTACCGCGACATGATCGTGGTGCCCGCCGGCGTGCCGCGGAGCCTGAAGAACAACGGCGACACCGACGCGCTCTTCTGCGTGATCATCGGTGCCCAGAAGCCGCAGGTCCCGACGTACCCGGAGACCTCCGCGATGCACGGCGTCACCCGGGACTGACCGATGAGTCTTGACGGTGCACCGGTTCTGGTCACGGGCGCAGGTCGCGGCCTCGGCCTGGCGATCTCGCGGCGCCTGGCCCAGACCGGTGCCCGGGTCTGGCTCGCCGACATCCGCGAGGACTGGCTGGAGGCGGCCGGAGCCGCGCTCCGCGAGGAGGGCCACGACGTCTCGACCGTTCCGGTCGACGTCACCGACCACGCGTCGGTGCGGGCGATGGTGAAGGCGACCGGGCCGGTCTACGGCCTGGTCAACAACGCCGCCCGCGCCGACGGGGTCGGCGGCAAGCCGGTCCACGAGATCGACCCCGCCGAGTGGGACTCGCTGATGGCGGTCAACCTGCGCGGTCCGTGGCTGGTCAGCCGCGAGGTCGTTCCGGGGATGATCGAGGCCGGCGGCGGCCGGGTCCTCAACATCGGCTCGGACTCGGCGCTCTACGGCTCGGCGAACCTCGCCCACTACATCTCCTCCAAGGGCGGTCTCGCCGCGCTGACCCGAGCTATGGCGCGTGACCTCGGCCCGTACGGGATCACCGTGAACACCCTGGCCGCCGGCCTGACCACCACCGAGGCCGCGCAGCAGATCCCCGAGCACCGCCACCAGCTCTACCGCGACAACCGGGCGCTGACCCGGGACCAGGAGCCCGCCGACGTCGTCGGGGCCGCGGCCTTCCTGCTCGGCCCCGAGGCCGCGTACATCACCGGCCAGCAGCTCGTCGTCGACGGCGGCTTCGTCTTCCACTGACAGGACCAACCATGGATCTCCACCTCGCCGATCGCACCGTGCTCGTCACGGGCGGCAGCTCCGGCGTCGGTCTCGCGACCGTCGCCACCCTCCTCGAGGAGGGCGCGAACCTCATCACCTGCGCCCGCCGACTCGACGTGCTCGAGAAGGCGCTCGCCGACCTCGGCGCGCCGGCCGACCGGGTGCTCGCGATGAGCTGCGACGTACGCGACACCGACCAGGTGAACGCGCTGGTCGAGGCGGGCGTGGCCCGGTTCGGCGGGATCGACGGGCTGGTCAACAACGCCGGCCAGTCCCGGATGCTCGGTCTCGACAAGGCGAGTGTCGAGGACTTCCGCGACGAGCTCGACCTCAAGTTCGGCGGTGTCCTCAACGTCACCGGCGCTGCGCTGCCGCACCTGCGCGCCTCCGACGCCGCCGCGATCGTCACGATCAACGCGGTCCTCGCCCGCCAGCCCGAGCCGCGTCTGGTCACCACCTCGGCCGCCCGTGCCGGGCTGCTCAACCTGACCAAGTCGATGGCCTCCGAGTACGCACCGGACATCCGGGTCAACAGTGTCTGCCTCGGGCTGATCGACACCGGCCAGTGGCGCCGGCGCTTTGAGGCGGACGAGCACGCGGCGTCGTACGAGGCCTTCGAACGTGAGCTCGCCGACGACCGCGGCATCTCGCTGGGCCGGTTCGGCCGGGCCCATGAGGTCGCCGCGATGGTCGTGACCCTGCTGTCCCCACGAGCGTCGTACGTCACCGGTGCCGCTCTCGACGTGTGTGGCGGCGTTGCCCGCTACCTGGCCTGAGGAGATCGAGATGACCAACCTGACCACTGCCCCCGCACCCGACGTCGTGACGTACGCCGATGGTGGCGCCCTGCTCGTCGCGGTGCTCCGCGAGGTGGGCGTCGACACCGTCTTCGGCGTCATCTCCGTGCACAACCTGCCGCTGGTCGAGGCGGTCTCGCGCGAGCTGCGGTTCGTGCCGGTCCGCCACGAGGCGAGCGCGGTCAACGCGGCCGACGGCTACGCCCGGGCCACCGGCGGCCTCGGCTGCGCGCTGACCAGCACCGGCACCGGCGCGGGCAACGCGGCCGGCTCGCTGATCGAGTCGCTGAGCTCGGCCACCTCCGTGCTGCACGTGACCGGGCAGGTCGAGTTCGCCTACCTCGGCTCCGGACGCGGCTTCATCCACGAGACCAAGGACCAGCTCGGGATGCTGCAGGCGGTCTCGCTCGACGCCGTCACGGTGCCCTCGCTCGAGGAGTCGGCCGGCATCCTGCGCGGCGCGGTCGACCGGGCCCTCGGCGGTCCTCGCCGGGCCGGCGGACCCGTGAGTGTCGAGTGGCCCATCGACCTGCAGTACCTGCCGCAGCGTGAGGTCGTCGCCCCGGCCCCCGAGGCGCCGACAGTGTCGTCGGCGCCCGCGGGCCTCGATGCGCTGACCGAGCTCGTCGCGGCGGCCGAGCGGCCGCTGATCTGGGCCGGTGGCGGCGTCGCCGGGTCCAGGGCGGCGCTCACCGAGTTCATCGACACCTGGGGCGCGGGCCTGCTGACCTCCAACTCCGGCCGCGGAGCGGTCCCCGAGGACCACCCGCTGGTGGTCGGCAACTACGGTGCCACTCCTGGCGGCGGCGAGCTGCTCGCCGAGGCCGACCTGCTGCTCAGCATCGGCACCCACTTCCGCTCCAACGAGACCCGCGACTACGACCTCACCCTCCCGGCTGTGCACGTCCAGGTCGACCTCGACCCGGCCGCGCTCGGGCGGGTCTTCCCGATCGCGGCCGGGGTGGCCGCGGACGCCCGCGATGTGCTGCCCACGATCACCAGCGCCGTGCGCGAGAGCGGCCGAGTCGCGGAGGAGTGGCGAGCCAGGGTCACCCGGGCACGCGAGGACGTACGCGCCACCCAGCGTGAGGGGCTCGGCGACCACGCCGTGCTCGCCGACGCGCTGCGCTCCGCGCTGCCGCGCCGGTCGGTGCTCGCTCGCGACGTCACCATCGCCTCCTCGTCCTGGGGCAACAGGCTCTTCGAGGTCTACGACCCCCGCGACAACGTCTTCCCGCGCGGCGGCGGCATCGGCCAGGGCCTCGGCATGGGGCTCGGTGCGGCCATGGCCCGTCCCGACGAGCCGACCGTGGTGATCGCCGGAGACGGCGGCCTGGCCGTACATCTCGGCGAGCTGCTGACCCTCGCCCAGGAGCGACCCTGGCTGGTGCTGCTGGTCTTCAACGACGGCGGCTACGGCGTGCTCCGCAACATGCAGGAGGCGCGCGGCGTCGACCGCGCCGGCGTCGACCTGACCACCCCGGACTTCGCCGGGCTCGCGGGCGCGCTCGGGCTGCCCTATCAGCGGATCGGCACCGCCGCCGAGGCCGCGCCCGAGCTCGAGCGGGCCGTCGCCCGGCGCGCACCGGTGCTGGTCGAGGTCGATCTGGCCTCCTTCGGCCCGATGCCGCGGCCGTTCACACCACCGGTCAAGGTTCCCGACCCGACCACGAGGAGGTCGTCATGAGTCTCGCCACCGAGGAGCAGGAGCTGGAGCTCCTGGTCAAGCAGATGACGCTGGAGGCCGACGGCGTACTGTCGCTGCGGCTGGTCCACCCCGACGGCGGCCCGCTGCCGGAGTGGAGTCCGGGAGCACACGTCGACCTGACCCTGAAGGGGTCGCTGGTGCGGCAGTACTCGCTGTGCGGCGATCCCGCCGACCGCGGCAGCTACCGGGTCGCGGTGCTGCGTGAGCAGGCCGCCCTCGGCGGTTCGGAGTACGTCCACGAGGGGCTGCGTCCCGGACACCGGCTGCGTGTGGTCGGTCTCCGCAACAACTTCGACTTCCTCCCCGCCAAGCGGTACGTCTTCGTCGCCGGCGGCATCGGCATCACCCCGCTGCTCGCGATGCTCACCGAGGCCGAGCGGCAGGGCACCGACTGGGAGCTCTGGTACGGCGGCCGCCGCGAGGACTCGATGGCGTTCCTCGACGAGCTGGCTTCGTACGGCGACCGGGTGCGGGTCATCCCCGAGGAGACCCACGGCCGGCTCGACCTCGCCACCGCGCTGCCGACGCCCGAGCCCGGCACGCTGGTCTACTGCTGCGGACCCGAGGGCCTGCTGGCCGCCGTCGAGGAGCACGCCGCGAGCTGGCCCGAGGGAACGCTCCAGGTCGAGCGCTTCAAGGCAAAGCAGATCGACGTCGACCCCGACGGCGAGCAGCCGATCTCCGTCGACTGCCGGCGCTCGGGCCGCGTCGTGCAGGTGCCTGCCGACGTACCGGTCATCGACGCCCTCGAGAGCGCCGGGATCACCGTCTCGAGCTCGTGCCGGGACGGCATCTGCGGCACCTGCGAGACCAAGGTGCTCGCCGGCATCCCCGACCACCGCGACTCCCTGCTCAGCGACACCGAGCAGGCGTCGGGCACCACCATGATGATCTGCGTCTCCCGGGCGCGGACCCCCGAGCTGGCGCTCGACATCTGACGCGCCACATCGACTGCACACGAGGGAGAACAGAGAAATGGGCTATCTACAGCCAGTCCAGGCGGCGGTCGCCGAGACGACCCCGTGGGAGACCAAGCTCGCCGGCGCCATCGAAGAGGTCTTCGGGGGCGGCCGGCACGACCTGCCGGGTCTCGTCGACGGGCTCAACGAGCTCGGCATCCCGGCTCCCGGTGGTGGTCAGTGGACCCCCGAGGGATTCACGACAGCGATCGCCGCGCTCGCCGCGGCGGGGAAGCAGGAGGACTGAGCCATGGGACCGATGGTGAAACGACAGCTGAGCGCGGAGCAGATCCTCGCGACCGGACTGCGCAACCAGTGGTACGCGATCTGCCCTTCCGACATGGTGCCGCAGGGCGGCGTCCATCGGGTCCGCCGGCTCGGGATCGACTGGGTGCTGTTCCGGGAGTCCGACGGCACCCTGCGGATGCTCGAGGATCGCTGCCCCCACCGGGGCGCGCCGCTCTCGCAGGGACAGCACCTCGGCAGCAAGATCGCCTGCGCCTACCACGGCGTCCAGGTCGACGGCACCGGCAAGGTCGTCTCGGTGCCCGGTCTGCCCGGCTGCAACCTGGAGGGCAAGACGCTGGTCCCCAGCCCGCCGCTGCAGGAGCTGGGCGGCGCGATCCTGGCCTACATCGGCGACGAGCAGCACCCCGACCCCGCCCCGGTCGCGCTGCCGGACCCACTGGTCGACGAGGAAGTCTCCTCGTTCCTCTGCTACGCCGAGTGGGACACTCCGTGGCGCTACGCCATGGAGAACCTGCTCGACCCGATGCACGGCGCGTTCCTGCACCGCGAGTCGCACTCGATGTTCGGCGGCGACACCGAGGCGCGGTTCCGGATCCGCGAGACCGACCGCGGGTTCTTCTTCGAGAAGACCGACCAGCGCGGGGTGAACTTCGACTGGGTCGAGTTCTGCCGCACCGGCATCGACTGGGTCGACCTGTCCATCCCGTACCCGCCGACCGCGGGCCCCGGCGGCTCGTTCGGCATCGTCGGCATGGGCACCCCGATCGACGCGGGCACCACCGCGGTGTTCTTCTGGCGCTACCGCAAGGTCAGCGGCTGGGAGCGCGACGTGTGGCGCTTCCTCTACCGCACCAGGCTTGAGGCCCGCCACTGGCACGTGCTCGAGCAGGACCGGGTCATGCTCGAGGCGATGGCCGACGACGCCGACCAGGCGGAGAACCTCTACCAGCACGACCTCGGGGTGGTCCGGCTGCGCCGGCTCTACAAGAAGCTCGCCGAGGAGCAGGCGGCAGCGCTCGCGCCTTCGCCCTCACCTGAACCGGTTCCGGCCGGGCGCGCCTGAGGCGAGCCCGGCCGGAAGGCCGTCGGTGGGGGTCAGCGGACCGGAGCACCCGGGCCGAGCGGGATGCCGAGGGCCCACCAGAGGAAGAACAGGGCGGTCCAGGCCAGGCTCATCGCGATGGCGAGCGGCAGCGTGTACGAGGCGAGGGTGCCGATGCCGGCGTCCTTGCGGTAGCGCTGCAGGAAGCCCAGGGCCATCACGAAGTAGGGGCTCATCGGGGTGATCGCGGTGGAGCCGGAGTCGGCGATCCGGAAGAGCGCCTGGGTGGTCTCCGGCGGCACCGAGAGCAGCATCAGCATCGGCACCAGTACGGGCGCGGCGATGGACCACATCGCCGAGCCGCTGGTGACCATGATGTTGACGATGCTGAGCAGCGCCAGGACGAGCAGGAAGACCACCCACACCGGGATGTTGCTGGTCTCCAGGGCCTCGGCCGAGTTGACCGCGAGCACGTCGCCGAGGTTGGACCACTCGAAGTACGCCAGGAACTGGGCGATCGCGAAGAACAGCACCAGCACCGGGGCCATCTGCTTGATCCCCTGGCCCATCAGCGCCGGCACGTCGCCGGCCTTGGTGATCGAACCGGACAGCGTGCCGTACACGGTGCCGGCGAGGCCGAAGAGCACCGCGACGATCGCGGCGATGCCGGTGAGGAACGGCGACTCGGTCAGCGACCCGTCCTCGCCGCGCAGGGGAGAGCCCGGCGGGATCACGACGGCGGCGACGACCACGATCGCGACCAACAGGCTCAGCAGGGACCAGCGGAGCGCCCGGCGCTCACGGCCGTCGAGCTCGAGGGTGCCGAAGTCGCCGTCGTCGGCGTCCTCGTCGGCGTCGAGGTCGGGCCGCTTGGAGAGGACGAGCTTGGTCATCAGGGTGATCACCGCGGCCAGCAGCACCGAGGACGCGATGTTGAAGAACCAGTTGCTGACGGGGGAGACGTACGCGCTCTCGTCGACGATCTGGGCCGCGGCGGTGGTGATGCCGGCGAAGATCGCATCGTTGGGTGTGGGGATCGGGCTGGCGTCGTACCCGCTGGCGATCGCGGTGTAGGCGACCACGATCCCGAGGATCGGGGAACGACCCACTGCCCGGAAGGCGAGGCCGCCGAGCGGGACCAGGATGATGTACGCAGCGGCCGAGGCCACGTGGGCGACGGTTCCGGTGAACGCGACGGCGAAGACCACCCAGCCGACGGGCACCCGGGAGATGCCGGTCTTCATCGCGGCGGTGAGGAACCCGGTGCGCTCGGCGACGGCGACACCCATGATGACCACGACGATGGTCGCCATCGGCGGGAACTCGGCGAAGTTGGAGACCATCGTGGAGACCGCCATCGCCAGGCCCTCGCCGCTGAGCAGGCTCTGTACGACGACCTCCTCCCCGTCGGTGGGGGAGATGACCGAGACGCCGGCGGCCGCGCAGATCGCACTGATCACGGCGAGGATCGCGGCGAGGATCCAGAAGAGCCAGAACGGGTGTGGCAGGGCGTTGCCGACGCGCTCGATCACGCCCATGGCGCGGATGATCCACGGCAGCCTGTCGCTGCCGGTGGGTGTGGTGGTGCTGGTCATGGGGGTCACCCTTCGCTGGTGAGGCGGTGGCGGGAGAAGAAGTCCCAGATCACCGTCGCGGACTCGATGGTGTGGGTGACGTGGCCGCCACCTGAGTAGATGTCACCGCCCGGCCAGACGTGGCCGCCGCCTGCGACGGCGACGTGCTGGACCTCGGCGCCGTGGTCGCACCCGGTCCACCGGGTGGTCTCGACGTCACGGTTGGTGCGCGTGGCGGAGGCGGTGCAGCCGTTGTGGTCGGCCCAGCCCTGGACCCACTCCGGGATCGCGGGCAGGTCACGGTCGGCGTCGCCCGCGTAGGGGATGGTCGCGTCGGCGACGCCGTGGATCTCCAGGATCGGCGTCGGCGGTGCCTCGGCGCAGCCGGTCCGGGTGCCCGGGTAGAGGGCGGGCGCGACCGGGGCGACGGCGGCAAACGTGTCCGGCAGCCGGCAGGCGAGCAGGGCGGCCAAGCCGGCGCCGTTGGACTTCCCGGTGGCGTAGACGCGGGACGTGTCGATGCAGTGGTCGGCCTCGATGGCGGCGAGCAGGTCGGAGGTGAAGGCGACGTCGTCGACGCCGGGCGCCTCGTACGGTGCGCCCTGCCATGCCTTGCGATAGCCCGACCCGGTGCCGATGGCTCCGTCGGGGTAGGCGACGACGGCGGGAAGGTCGGAGAGCTCGGAGTAGCCCTCGACCTCGACGCCGGTGCTGCCACGGCCGTGATAGGCGACGATCAGCGGCCAGTCCGCGCGCCGCTCGTAGCCCTCGGGCAGGCGGAGCACGTAGCTGCGCTCGATGTCGCCGCTGGTCAGCTCGTACTTCTGGCTGCTATCGGACTCCTGGTCCGTGGGCTTGGCGCAGGGCACCGGAGTGCTCTCGCCGCCTGCTTGGCCTTGACCGGAGGCGTGGGTGAGGGCGGAGGTAGCGGTCGGAACCAGGGACAGCGCGGCCACGGCCGCGACCGCGACGGCCGGGGCCAGGAGGCGGGATCGTCGTGGGGACATGGGTGCTCCTTCGGGGCAGATCGGTGCGTTTTCGGGTGTGCTGGATCGCCCGGCGACGCGGTGTGTGCGTCCCGGTCGGGTCCCGAGCTGGAGTGGGCGGGTGGCCTAGGTGTCGAGCCACTCCTTGATGAAGGCGACGATGCGGTCGGTTGCCTCGGCGAGGATGGCGCGGCCGTCCTCCGCGGTGGCGCGCCGCGGGTCGCCGAGCACGCCGCTGGGGGAGAGGCGGTCGTAGGGGAGGGCCACGGCCGGGTGGGTCACCGAGCGGGCCAGCCGGGCGAAGGGGTCGAGCTGGTCGGGCGAGGTGGTGCCCGGGACGAGCAGGTCGTGGCGTACGAGGTGGGGGGCGATGTGCAGCATCTGGGCGGTCTCGGCCTCGCCGCTGTGACCGGAGACCTCGCTCAGCTCCATGCCGGACACGGTGTCCTTCGCCAGCGCGGTCACCGGCGCCCAGGCGAGCTCCAGGTCCGGCCGGTCGCGCAGCAGCTCCTGGGCCAGGGTGCCGAGGGTGGCGTTGTTGCCTCCGTGCCCGGTCACCACGAGGAACCGGCGCCAGCCGTGGCCGGCCAGCGACTCGACGTACTCACGTACGACGGCGGCGAACAGCGCCGGACGCAGGCTCACCGTGCCGGCGAAGGCCTGATGGTGGGGCGAGACGCCGACAGGTACGCCCGGGCCGATGACGACCTTGCCGGGCAGGGCCTCGGCGACCGCGTCGGCGACGGCCTCGGCGCGGATCTGGTCGGTGGCCAGAGGCAGTCCGGCGCCGTGCTGCTCGAACGCGCCCACGGGGATCACCGCGACCGTCCCGCTCGCGGCGGCGGTCGCGGCCTCGAGGGTGGTCATCTCGGCGAGCTTCGCGGTCATCGGGTCTGTTCCGGGCCGAGGGTGGACGCGATCGCCTCGCGGATGGCGAGCAGGTGCTCGCGGGTGAGGGTGGCCGCGGCGTCGGGGTCGCCGTCGCGTACGGCCTCGACGATCCGGAGGTGGTCGGCGTGGTCACGGTCGCGGTCGGTGTAGCGGTGCCTGATCTCGATCTGGTCGCGGGCCCGCACCTGCAGCAGCGCCTCGATCGTCTCGCGCAGCAGCAGGTTGCCCGAGGCACCGGCGAGCGCGACGTGGAAGTGCAGCTCGGGCCGCTCGTCGGCGTACTGCGGCTTGAGCGAGTTGTCGGCCGAGAGCGTGAGCGCTGCCAGATCGTCGTCGGTGCGCGCCGCGGCCGCGGCCGCCGCGACCGGCGGCTCGAGCACGATCCGGGCGTCGAGGAGCTCGAGGACCGACTCGCTGCGCGACTCCGAGACATGCGGGTTGACCAGCAGGCGCCGGTTCACCCCGCCGCTCACGTAGGTGCCCGACCCGTGCCGGAAGCGGATCACGTCGGTCGCCTCGAGACGGCGCAGCGCCTCCCGGATCGTCGGCGTGGTCACCTCGAACCGCTTGGCCAGCTCGCGCGAGGAGGCCAGGGCGTCGCCCGGCTCCAGGCCCGCGGCCTCGATCATGGCGACGATGCCGTCGGCGATGCGTTCAGAGAGCGATGATGTGTTGCTGGTCACAGAAAGTGACTAAATCACTTATTGAATTGGGCGTCAAGGAGACCATCGCTTGCAGACAGCTTGCGTAAAGCAGTTATATTCTTGCGTTCATGAGTAGACGTCTTGCCGACGCAGCCGCCCGCGCCAAGGTCTCCGAGGCGACCGTGAGCCGGGTGCTCAACGGCAAGCCGGGGGTCTCGGAGGCGACCCGTGAGCGGGTGCTGACCGCGCTCGACGTGCTCGGCTACGAGCGGCCGGTGAAGCTTCGCGGCGAGCGCGCCAGGCTGGTCGGCCTGGTCCTGCCCGAGCTGCAGAACCCGATCTTCCCGGCGCTCGCCGAGGTCCTCGGCGCCCATCTCGCTCAGCAGGGGCTCACTCCGGTGCTGTGCACGCAGACCGCCGGTGGCGTGACCGAGTCGGAGTACGTCGACCTGCTCCTCGAGCAGCAGGTGGCCGGCGTCGTCTTCGCCGGCGGCGCCTACGCGCAGCGGGACGCGGACCATGCCCACTACGACCGTCTCGCCGGCCGCAACCTTCCTGTCGTGCTCATCAACGCGGCCATCGACGATCTGCCATTTCCGCGGGTGGTCTGCGACGACGCCGATGCGATGGAACAGGCGGCCGAGCACCTGATCTCGCTCGGGCACGAGCGGATCGGCCTGGTCCTGGGCCCGCGCGACCACGTTCCCTCCGAGCGCAAGCTGGCCGCCTTCCGCACTGTCTGCGACCGGACCGGCGTGCCGTTCGAGGAAGATCTGGTCGTACGCAGCCTCTACTCGCTCCAGAGCGGGCAGGCCTCCGCGGCGCGGCTGGTCGAGCAGGGTGCGACCGGCATCGTGTGCGCCAGCGACCCGCTCGCTCTGGGGGCGGTGAGGGCGGTCCGCCGGGCGCGGCTCTCGACGCCCGCCGACGTGTCGGTGATCGGCTTCGACGACTCGGCGTTCATGGCGTTCGCCGACCCGCCGCTCACCACGATCCGGCAGCCGATCGAGGCGATGGGCAGGGCGGCCGTCGACTTCCTGGTGAGCCAGATCGACGGCACGCTCGGGCCGGTCGACGAGCTGCTCTTCGAGGGCGAGCTGGTGGTCCGGCGCTCGACCGGACCCGCAAGCCAGCGCGCAAAGTCCTGAAATTAATTACGCTCTGTCAAGTTCTTGCGCACCTTCATCGGCTGGCTTTACGGTCGCTGCACGCTGTCAAGGTGACGGCGGTCACATGAACGTGTGAGTTGCTGAGAACGGAGTGCCCGTGACCGCCACGGAACCTCGACGGAGCGAGCCGGCACCGGTGGCGCTCCCGGTCTTCACCGAGCGCCCCGCCGACTGGTGGCGCTCCGCGGCGATCTACCAGATCTACCCGCGCAGCTTCGCCGACGCCAACGGCGACGGCACCGGCGACCTGGCCGGCGTACGGGCGCGTCTGACGTACCTGCGCGACCTCGGGGTGGACGCGATCTGGTTCACGCCGTGGTTTCCGTCGCCGATGGCCGACGGGGGCTACGACGTCGCCGACTACCGCGCGATCGACCCGATCTTCGGCGACCTCGCCGAGGCGGAGGCGTTGATCCAGGACGCTCTCGAGCTCGGCATCCGCACGATCATCGACATCGTCCCCAACCACGTCTCCGACCAGCACCGATGGTTCCGGGCCGCGGTCGCCGCCGGACCCGGTGCACCCGAACGGGAGCGGTTCTGGTTCCGGGACGGCCGCGGAACCGATGGCGAGCTGCCGCCCAACGACTGGACCTCGGAGTTCGGCGGCACGCCATGGACCCGGCTGACTACGCCCGACGGCGTCCCCGAGCAGTGGTACCTGCACCTCTTCTCCGCCGAGCAGCCCGACCTCAACTGGCAGCACGAGGACGTACGCCGCGAGCACGAGGAGATCCTGCGGTTCTGGTTCGACCGGGCCGTCGCCGGGATCCGGATCGACTCCGCCGCCCTGCTCGCCAAGGACCCGGCCCTCCCCGATGTCCCCGCCGACCCGCGACCGGGCGAGCACCCGTACGTCGACCGCGAGGAGCTCCAGGAGATCTACCGCGGCTGGCGCCGGATCGCGCAGGAGTACGGCACCGACCGGGCTCTGATCGGCGAGGTCTGGCTTCCCGACACCGCCCGCTTCATCCGCTACCTGCGCCCCGACGTCCTGCACGCGGCGTTCAACTTCGACTTCATGACCGCGCCGTGGGACGCCGAGGCGCTGCGTACCTCCATCGAGACGACGCTGCGCGTGCACGGCGAGGCCGATGCGCCCGCCACCTGGGTGCTCTCCAACCACGACGTCACCCGGCCGGTGACCCGCTACGGCCGTGCGGACACCGCGTTCTCGTTCGAGACCAAGCGCTTCGGCACCCCGACCGACCGGGCCCTCGGCGAACGGCGGGCGCGGGCGGCGGCGATGCTGGCGATGGGGCTGCCCGGGGCGTACTACCTCTATCAGGGCGAGGAGCTGGGCCTGGACGAGGCCGACATCCCGCCGGACCGGATCCAGGACCCGATGCACTTCCGCAGCGGCGGTGTCGACCCCGGCCGGGACGGCTGCCGGGTGCCCCTGCCGTGGAGCGGGGACCGGCCGCCGTACGGCTTCAGCCCACCGGGCGTGAAGACCTGGCTACCGCAGCCCGAGGGCTGGGCGCGGCTGACGGCGCAGGCCCAGTCGGCCGACCCCCGGTCGATGCTGTCGCTGCACCGGATGGCGCTGCTGATCAGGCGTACGCACCCCGACCTGGTCACCGGCGACTTCAGCTGGATCGACACCGACCCCGGGATCCTCGCCTTCCGCCGCGGCACCCACTTCGCCTGCGTGGTCAACCTGACCGATACCCCCGTGGAGCTGCCGAGCAGCGACCACGTCTGGCTGGCCAGCTCGCCGCTCGAGGCGGGCCGGCTCCTTCCCGATGCCGCGGTCTGGCTGCGGCCCACGACCTGAGACCCCACCACAACATCCAGGAGACAGACCATGAGAACCACTCGGTTGCGCAGCGTCGCGCTCGCCGCGGTCGCGGCTGTCGTGCTCGGCTCGCTCACCGCTTGCGGTGAGACGTCGGACGACGGCGACGGCGTCACGATCACCGTCGAGGGCTGGCGCCCCGGCGACAAGCAGGCCACGATCGACGCCGTCAAGGCGCAGGCGGCGGCCTTCAACAAGGAGCATCCCGACATCACCGTGAAGCCGGTGGAGTGGCAGTGGAACGCGCAGACGTTCCCCGCCCAGCTCGCCGGCGGGACGCTGCCGATCTCGTTCCGGGTGCCGTTCACCGACACCAAGGGTCTCGTCGAGCGCAAGCAGGTCGCCGACGTCGACGCCGAGATCCGCGAGCTGCCCTACTTCGACAAGCTCAACCCGACGGTGCTCGCCGCGGCGCAGGGCACCGACGGAAAGGTCTACGGGCTGCCCTCCGACGTCTACGCCAACGCGCTCCACTACAACCGCGACCTGTTCACGAAGGCCGGCCTCGACCCCGACAAGCCGCCGACCACCTGGGAGGAGCTGCGCGCGGCCGCCAAGCAGATCCACGACAAGACCGGTGCCACCGGGTACGCCGAGATGACCAGCTCCAACACCGGTGGCTGGATCCTCACGACCCTGACCTACGCCCTCGGCGGCCGGATGGAGACGCAGGACGGTGACACCTTCACCGCGACCGTCGACAACCCGCAGACCGAGGAAGCGCTGCAGCTGCTGCACGACATGCGCTGGGCCGACAAGTCGTTCTCCGGCAACACCTCCTACGACTGGAACAGCATCAACCAGGCGTTCGCGGCGGGGAAGGTCGCGATGTACATCAGCGGATCCGACGTCTACAACTCCCTCGTCACGACCTCGGCGATCGACCCGGAGACGTACGGGCTCACCGCGGTCCCGATGGGCGACTCGGCCGAGGCCGGCGCGCTCGGCGGAGGCTCGGTCAACGTCGTCAGCGCCAAGGCGACCGAGGCGGAGGCCGAGGCGGCCGTGGCCTGGGCGGACTTCTTCCGGGTCCGCAAGTACACCGACGAGTCCGCCGCCGTCGCCGACGCGAAGACCCAGACCGCGGCCGAGCAGCCCGTGGGGACGCCGACCTTCCCGATCTTCGACGAGGCGTCGTACACCACCTACCAGGGCTGGGTGAAGGACTACGTCAACGTGCCGTTGGAGCAGATGACCGGCTACACCTCGAGGATGTTTGACCTCACGCTGGTCGCCGAGCCGCCCGCGCAGACGCAGGCCGTGTACGGCGCGCTCGACCCGGTCGTGCAGAAGGTGCTCAGCGACGAGAACGCCGACATCCCCGCGCTGCTGAAGGATGCCGACGCCTCCGTGCAGCAGATCCTGGACAAGGGCTGAGCGTGGTCGCTGACATGTCCCGGGTGGGTGGGCCGGCCCTCGTGAGAGGGCCGGCTCGCCGGCGTACGTCCTTCGTCTCCATCGTCGCGAGCTGGTGGCGCGGCAGCGCCGCGACCCTGGTCTTCCTGCTGCCGATGCTGCTCGTCTTCGGGCTGTTCTCGTGGTGGCCGATCGCCCGGACCGTGGTGATGAGCCTGCAGGAGACCAACCTCGTCGGGCCTGCGGAGTGGGTGGGCCTGGAGAACTTCCGCACGGTGCTCTCCGACCCGCTGCTGCCGGTGGCGCTGCGCAACACGGCGGTCTTCGCGGCGATCGCGTTCGTCTTCGGCTATCCGATCCCGCTGGTCATGGCGGTGGTCTTCAGCTCGCTGCGGAAGCTGCGTGGCCTCTACGCCTGCCTGGCCTACCTGCCGGTCGTGGTGCCGCCCGCGGTGGCGGTGCTGCTGTGGAAGACCTTCTACGACGCCGGGTCCGGGGGAGTGTTCAACACGATCCTGGGCTGGGTCGGGCTCGGGCCGGTGCCGTGGCTGGAGTCGGCCGACTGGGTGCTGCCCTCGCTGGTGATGGAGGCGACCTGGGCGGCGGCCGGCGGCACGGTGATCATCTATCTCGCGGCGCTGACCACGGTGCCGCAGGAGCTTTACGACGCCGCCTCGGCCGACGGAGCGGGAGTGCTCGGCAAGGTCTGGCACGTCACCCTCCCGCACCTGCGCCCGGTGCTGCTGATCACCTTGATCCTGCAGATCATCGGCACCGCCCAGGTCTTCCTGGAGCCCTACCTCTTCACCGGCGGTGGGCCTTCGCACGCCTCGTTGACGCTGCTGCTCCTGATCTACGAGTACGCCTTCGGCAGCAGCACCACCGGCGGCGGCGACTACGGCCCGGCGACCGCGCTGAGCCTGATGATGGCGGTCGGGCTGGCGCTGCTGTCGTGGGCCTACTTCCGGCTGACTCGCGGATGGGGCGACTGATGAGCTTCGTCTCCTCCCTCGACCGGCGGCGTACGTCGGTGCGCTGGGGTCTTCGCGGCGTACAGCTGGCGACGCTCCTGGCGCTGGTGGTGGTCTGCCTCGGGCCGCTGCTGTGGCTGGCGAAGTCGGCGGTCACGCCCACCCAGGACACGCTGCGCTCGCCGATCTCGCTGTGGCCGAACGGGCCGGATCTCTCGATCCTGTCGCAGGCGTGGACCGAGCTGGGCCTGTCGGCCTACCTGGTCAACACGGTTGTCATCGCCGCCGGGTCCTGGGCCGTGCAGGTGGTGGTCGCCGCGACTGCGGGCTATGCGCTCTCGGTGCTGCGGCCGCGGTTCGGACGGATCCTCTACGGAGCCGTGCTCGCCACCATGTTCGTGCCGGTCGTGCTGCTGCTCGTCCCGCTCTACCTCACCGTGCTGAGCCTGCCGGTCGTGCACTGGTCGCTGGTCGGGACGTACGCCGGAGCCTTCCTGCCGGCCGGCGCCTCGGCGTTCAACGTGGTGATCATGAAGCGGTTCTTCGACAGCCTGCCCCGCGAGATCCTGGACGCAGCGCGGATCGACGGCGCCGGGGCGTATCGGCTCTTCTGGTCGGTGGTACTGCCGATGTCGCGACCAGTGCTCGGGGTCGTCTCGGTCTTCGCCGTGCTCGCCGCGTGGAAGGACTTCATCTGGCCGCTGATCGTGCTGCCCGACCCGGCCAAGCAGCCGATCGCGGTCAGGCTGCCCTCGATCGCGCCGACCACCGACCTCTCGGTCCTGCTGGCCGCGATGGCGATCTCCGCTGCGCTGCCGATCCTCTTCTTTCTCGCCTTCCAGCGGCTCTTCCTGCGCAGCGAGGGGTTGGAAGGAGCGGTGAAGGGATAGCGGCGGCGCGACCAGGTCGCGAGGTCACCTGGCGCCCGGGACCCGTCGCTCCGGCGACTCCGCGGCGGCGTCCCGGTTTCGGATGCCGAGGACGGCGTAGGTGCCCGCCACCGCGGCGACGACGACCAGGAGCAGCAGGCCGATGGTGTAGGAGTGGGAGGCCTCGTCGTACGTGGCGCCGAGAACGAGCGGGGGGAAGAAACCGCCCAGGCCACCGGCAGCGCCGACGATGCCGGTGACGGAGCCGACGCGAGCAGGTGGAGCGAGCTGGGCGACCCAGGTGAAGACAGCGCCGGCGCCGAGACCGAGGCACGCGGCCATCAGCACGAAGACGATGCCGGCCGGGATCTCGAGCGGAGGCTGGAGCGCCATCGCGACCGCAAGGACGGCAGCGCCGCCCAAGGCGACGGCGGTGACCAGCTTGGGCCCGAGGCGGTCGGAGAGGATGCCGCCCAGCGGGCGGCAGACGACCGCCGCGACCGCGAAGCCGGCGGTGCGGGTGCCGGCGGCGGTCAGGTCGAAGGCGTACACGTCCTTGAGGAAGGTGGGCAGGTAGGTCGAGAACGCGACGAAGCCACCGAAGGCGACCGCGTAGAGGAACGACATCTGCCAGGTGACCGGCAGCTTCGCCGCGGCGACCAGCTTGGGGACGACCGGGTCGTGGTTGGGACGCCACGAGGGTGCGTCACGCAGGGTGAACCAGACCAGCACGGCCGATGCGACCAGGGCAGCGGTGACGATCACGTGCGTGCCGACGTACCCGAACCAGGAGACGAACCGTGGGGTGAAGAAGGCCGACAGCGCCGTGCCACCCATCCCGGCACCGAAGACACCCGTGGCGAAGCCGCGCCGCGACTTCTCGTACCAGGCGTTCGCGAACGGGATGCCCACCGCGAAGGTGGTGCCGGCGATGCCGAGGAAGAACCCGAAGACGAGCAGCAGCACGTACGAGTCCAACGACCCCGCCAGCGCGACCAGCATCACGAACGGCGCCGCGGCCAGCATCAGCACCGGGAACATCACCCGGGCGCCGTATCGGTCTGCGAGGGCACCGGCGAGGATCCGGCCCACCGAGCCGACCAGCACCGGCGTGGCCACGAGCACCGATTTCTGGGTGGCCGAGAGCCCCAGCGACTCGGTGTAGGTCACCCCGAGCGGGGCGATCATGTTCCAGGCCCAGAACGAGATGGTGAAGGCCCAAGTGGCCAGGAGCAGGTTCTTCAGCTGCATCGGAACTCCTCAACGGTGCCGGTCGGAGGTGCCGACCGGTGACCAGCCGGGCCGGTCGGGGCGGCTGCGTGGGGTGGGCGCCTCATCGCGGCTGCGGTAGACGATGTAGGGCCGGAACAGGTAGTGCAGCGGCGCGGTGAACGCGTGCACCAGCCGGGTGAACGGCCACATGGTGAAGAGCAGGAGCCCCACCAGTACGTGGATGTGGAACTGCACCGGCGCGGCCGCCATCGCTGCCACGTCGGGCTGGAGGATGAACAGCGAGCGGAACCACACCGACACCGTCTCGCGGTAGTCGTGGGCGTCGTGCCCCGCTCCGATGCTGACCAGCGTGGTCCACAGGCCGAGCACGATCGCGGCCACCAGCACGACGTACATCACCTTGTCGTTGGCGGTGGTGGCCATGAAGACCGGACCCGTCGTACGCCGCCGGTAGACGAGCAGCAGGATGCCGGCGAGCGTGCAGACCCCCGCGATCGCTCCCCAGAGCAGCGCGTTGACGTGGTAGACGCCCTCGGATATCCCGACCGCCTCGGTCCATGACTTCGGGATCAGCAGGCCCGCGACGTGTCCGACGATGACGACCAGGATGCCGAAGTGGAACAGCGGCGACCCGATCCGCAGCAGCCGCGACTCGTAGAGCTGGGACGAGCGGGTCGTCCAGCCGAACCGGTCATAGCGGTAGCGCCAGATCGTCCCCGCGACCAGGATCGCGACGGAGAGATAGGGGAGTACGCCCCACAACGCGGTATCCACTAGCGGGCCCCCATCATCGTGGCTGGGCTCGTTCCTGGGCTCGTCGGGAAGGGCAGATCGATGCCGACCGACTCCCGCGGAGGCTCGGCCCGGGCCATGGCCAGAGCCTCGCGGCGGTCCTTCGCCGACGGCCCCGGAAGGGTCGCGCACACCGCGGCGAGGACATCGGCGTACGCCGAGCCGCGCTCGGTCAGGGAGAGCCGGATGAGCTCCAGCGCTGAGCGGTTCTCGATCATGAGCTCCCGTCCGCCGGCCGGATCGGCGAGCGCGGCGTACTCCAGCACCATCGGGAGATGGTCGGGCAGCTCGCCGCCGGTGTTGACGAGCCAGTCGCCCTTGGCCGACCCCTCTCGTAGCCGGGCCTTGAACGCGGCCAGCGACTCACCGCGACGCCGGGTGTCGCCGTCGCGCCAGTAGGAGAGGTGCAGGGTCTGGTGGCGGCGCAGGTCGAAGAGCTCGACGTAGACGTGCTGCAGCGCATGCGGGTCCTGTTTCGCGAGGGTGTCGACGAAGCCGCGCAGCAGTCGCACCGGCTCCGATGAGGGCTGCTCGGCGAGTGCGCTGCGCAGCAGCGGGAGCTTCGCGATCAGCTCCTCGTCGGGGTAGCCCAGGCACCAGGCGGCGACCTGGTGCACCACCCGCCAGTCGCGTCTCATGCCTCCTCCTTCGTCGGCGGGAACAGACCGTCAGGACGACCGTGGCCGTCCCAATTGAGGAGGTTGACGCGGCCGCGGAGAGTGCTGTCGGACGCGGGGGCATCGGAGGTCTGGCGCTGTTGCAGCGCGTGGAAGGTCTCCACAGAGACCGGGGTCAGCGGGCCGGAGGCTTCGCCGAGCGGCCCCGATTCGTACATCCCCGGGCCGTCGTCGTAGTCGAGCGAGCAGGCCATCTCCTCCAGCTCGTGGGCGCGCTCGGCGTGGGCGGTCGGGATCACGTAGCGCTCGGCGTACTTGGCGATACCGAGGAGGCGGTACATCTCATAGACCTCCTCCTCGCTCATGCCCACCGACGCAGGGATCGACTCGGCCGGCTCGCGACCGAGGGTGACCTCCCGCATGTACGCCCGCATCGCCGCTAGCCTGCGGAGCACCCCGGTCACCACCTCGGTGTCGCCGGCCGTGAACAGCTCGGCCAGATACTCCACCGGGATCCGCAGCGCCTCGATCGCGCCGAAGAGGGTGCCGGCGGCCTCGGCGTCGTGGCCCTGGTCACGCAGCAGGTCGACGACGGGGGAGAGCGGCGGGACGTACCAGACCATCGGCATCGTCCGGTACTCCGGGTGCAGCGGCAGCGCGACCTGGTAGTCCTTGATCAGCCGGTAGGTCGGGGAACGGCGCGCCGCGTCGAGCCAGTCCTCCGGTATCCCTTGCTCCCGGGCAGCCTTCAGCACCGACGGGTCATCGGGGTCGAGGATCACGTCGAGCTGAGCGGCGTAGAGCTCCTGCTCGTCCTCGGTCGAAGCGGCCGCGGTGACGGCGTCGGCGTCATAGAGGACCAGTCCCAGGTAGCGCAGCCGGCCGACGCAGGTCTCGGAGCAGACGGTCGGCAGCCCGACCTCGATCCGTGGGTAGCACATCGTGCACTTCTCGGCCTTGCCGGACTTGTGGTTGAAGTAGATCTTCTTGTACGGGCAGCCGGTGATGCACTGGCGCCAGCCGCGGCAGCGATCCTGGTCGACGAGCACGATGCCGTCCTCGGCGCGCTTGTAGATCGCCCCTGACGGGCAGGAGGCCATGCACGAGGGGTTGAGGCAGTGCTCGCAGATCCGGGGCAGGTAGAACATGAAGGTCTGCTCGAGCTCGGCCTTGACCTGCGCGTTCGATTCGGCCCGGAGCTTGGCGACGATCGGGTCCTTCTCGAGGTGCTCCGCGGAGCCACCGAGGTTGTCGTCCCAGTTGGCCGACCAGGTGATCTTGGTGTCGTCACCGGTGATCAGGGACTTCGGCCGGGCGACCGGGAAGTCGTCGCCGAGCGGCGCGTCGATCAAGGTCGCGTAGTCGTAGGTCCATGGCTCGTAGTAGTCGCCCAGCTCGGGCTGCACGGGTGAGGAGAAGATGGTGAGCAGCTTCTTGATCCGGCCGCCGGCCTTGAGCTCGAGCCGGCCGCGGCGGGTGAGGGTCCACCCGCCGCGCCAGCGCTCCTGGTCCTCGTAGCGGCGCGGGTAGCCCTGACCGGGCCGGGTCTCGACGTTGTTGAACCAGACGTACTCGGTGCCGGCGCGGTTGGTCCAGGCCTGCTTGCAGGTCACCGAGCAGGTGTGGCAGCCGATGCACTTGTCGAGGTTCATCACCATCGTCATCTGGGCCATCGGTCTCATCGGGTCGCTCCGCTCCGGGGCATCAGTAGGTCACTTCCTGCGATCGTCTGCGGATGGTCGAGACCAGGTCGCGCTGGTTGCCGGTCGGGCCGAGGTAGTTGAACGTGTAGGAGAGCTGGGCGTAGCCGCCGATCAGATGGGTCGGCTTGACGAGAAGCTGGGTCACGGAGTTGTGGATGCCGCCACGTCTTCCGGTCGCCTCCGAGAGGGGTACGTCGATGGTGCGCTCCTGGGCGTGGTGGACGTAGACGACCCCCTCGGGCATTCGGTGGGAGACGATCGCGCGCCCGACCAGCACGCCGTTGGCGTTGGTGGCCTCCACCCAGTCGTTGTCGCGGACGTCGATGGCGTCGGCGTCCTGCGGGGACATCCACACCGTCGGGCCGCCGCGGGAGAGGGAGAGCATCAGCAGGTTGTCCTGGTACTCGGAATGGATCGACCACTTCGAGTGCGGCGTCAGATACCTCACCGTGACCTGCGCGGACCCGTCCGCGCCGAGCCGGGGCTCGCCGAAGAGACGGTGCATGTCGAGCGGTGGCCGGTAGATCGGCAGCCCCTCGCCGAGGTCGGTGATCCAGTCGTGGTCGAGATAGAAGTGCATCCGGCCGGTCAGGGTGTGGAAGGGCTTGAGCCGCTCGATGTTGACCGTGAACGGTGCGTACCGGCGCCCGCCGGTCTCCGAGCCCGACCACTCCGGGCTGGTGATCACGGGCACCGGTGCCGACTGCGTCATCGCGAAGGTGATCCGCTTCTCCTCCGAACCCTCGGCCAGGTCGGCGAGCCGCTTGCCGACGCGGGTCTCCAGATCGCGGAAGCCCTGCACCGCGAGCTCACCGTTGGTGGTGCCGGACAGCAGCAGGATCGCCTCGGCCATCCGCTCGTCGGTATCGATCGCCGGTCGCCCGGCCGCCGGCCCGCTCGGCATCACGCCGTGCTGCCGAGCCAGCCTTCGGGTCTGTTCGGCCACCCGATAGGCCACGTTCTTCACCGTGAAGCCGAGCGTGTCGGCCAGCGGCCCGACGCTGGCCAGCTTGTCGGCGATGGCGGTGTAGTCACGCTCCACCACCTGGAACAGGGGCGTGGTGGCGTACGGGTCGAGCGGGGTCTCGCCCGGGGTGTCGTGCTGCAACGGCACGCTGACCAGGTCCTTCCGGACCCCCAGATGCGTCTTCGCGAGGTCGGAGAGCTTCCGGGCCAGGCCGTGGAACAGCTCGAAGTCGGTACGCGCCTCCCAGGGCGGGTCGATCGCCGGGGAGAAGGCGTGCACGAAGGGGTGCATGTCGGTCGAGGAGAGATCGTGCTTCTCGTACCAGGTGGCCGCCGGGAAGACGACGTCGGAGAGCAGCGTCGTCGAGGTCATCCGGAAGTCGGCGCTGACCAGCAGGTCCAGCTTTCCCTCCGGCGCCTCCTCGTGCCACGCGATCGTCTCCGGTCGCGGCGTCTCGGGTGACTCGGTGCCGAGCACGTTGTGGTGCGTGCCGAGCAGCGTACGCAGGAAGTACTCGTTGCCCTTCGCGGAGGATCCGAGCAGGTTCGATCGCCAGAGCATGAGCGTGCGCGGCCACGCGGTGGGGGCGTCGATGTCGTCGATGGCGGCTTTGAGGTCGCCCGAGGCCAGGGCGGCGTTGACGTGGGCCGGGATCTCCTCGGGCGAGGAGACCGCCGCGGCCACCTCGTCGGCGACATCGAGCGAGTTGCGGTCGAACTGCGGGTAGAACGGCATCCAGCCGCGCTTGGCGGACTGGGCGATCACGTCGGCGGTGTGCCCGCGAAGATGACCCTTGGCAAGGGGCGTGGCCAGGGAGTCGGCCGAGTAGCCGTCGGTGCGCCACTGGCCGGTGTGCATGTACCAGAACGAGGTGCCGGTCATCGTGCGCGGCGGTCGCGACCAGTCCAGCCCGTTGGCCAGCGAGATCCAGCCGGTGATCGGCCGGCACTTCTCCTGGCCGACGTAGTGCGCCCAGCCGCCGCCGTTGCGGCCCATCGCGCCGGTCAGGATCAGCAGCGCCAGGATCGACCGGTAGGTCGTGTCGCCGTGGAACCACTGGCAGATCCCGGCACCCATGATGATCATCGACCGCCCCTGCGACTGCGCCGAGTTCGTGGCCAGCTCGCGAGCGATGCGCGCGCACTTCTCGGCCGGCACCGAGGTGACCTCCTCGGCCCACGCCGGTGTGTAGGGCACGCTCGCGTCGTCGTAGCCGCTCGGCCACTCTCCCGGCAGTCCCGCCCTGGCCACGCCGTACTGGGCGAGCATGAGGTCGAAGACCGTGGTGACCAGGTGGTCGCCGACCCGGCGGGCAGGTACGCCGCGGCGCATCACCTCGCCGGAGCCGTCGGGCTGCGTGAAGGCGGGCAGGAGCACCTCGACCGGCTCGTCGCCGATCATCGTGAGCCGCGGGGTGATGCCGTCGAGATCGAGGTTCCATCTGCCCACACCGGAGTCGGCGTAGCGGAACCCCATCGACCCGTTCGGCACGACCGGCTCGCCGGTGGTGTCCATCACCACCGTCTTCCATCTCGCCTCGGGTGCATCGTCGCCGAGGTCGGTCGCGGTGAGGAACCGGCCCGGGACGTACGCCCCGTCGTGCGCCTCCAGACGCACCAGGTGCGGCAGGTCGGTGTAGGTCCGCACGTACGACTCGAAGAACGGGGTGGTCCCGTCGACGAAGAACTCCTTCAGGATGACGTGGCCCATCGCCATCGCGAGCGCCCCGTCGGTGCCCGCGTGCGGGCGGAGCCACTCGTCGGCGAACTTGGTGTTGTCGGCGTAGTCGGGGCTGACCGAGACCACCTTGGTGCCGCGGTAGCGCACCTCCGCCATCCAGTGGGCGTCGGGCGTGCGGGTCACGGGAACGTTGGAGCCCCACATCATCAGGTACGTCGCGTCCCACCAGTCACCGGACTCGGGCACGTCGGTCTGGTCCCCGAACACCTGCGGGCTGGCCACGGGAAGGTCGGCGTACCAGTCGTAGAAGCTCGTCATCACCCCGCCGATCAGCTGGGTGTAACGCGTGCCGACGCAGTGGGAGACCATCGACATCGCCGGGATCGGGGAGAAGCCGATGTTGCGGTCGGGCCCGTGGGCCTTGATCGTGTGCACCTGCGCGGCGGCGACCATCTCGGTCGCCTCCTCCCAGCCGACCCGCACGAAGCCGCCCTTGCCGCGGGCGCGCTGGTAGCTGCGTCGCTTCTCCGGTTCGGCCTGGATCGAGGCCCAGGCGTCGACCGGGTCCTTCCCCTCGGCCCGCGCCTGGCGGTAGAGGTCGACCAGTACGCCGCGGGCGTAGGGATAGCGCACTCGCGTGGGGGAGTAGGTGTACCAGGAGAACGCGGCGCCCCGGGGGCAGCCGCGGGGCTCGTACTCAGGCCGGTCCGGGCCGACGCTCGGATAGTCGGTCTCCTGGGTCTCCCAGGTGATGATGCCGTCCTTGACGTACACCTTCCACGAGCACGAGCCCGTGCAGTTGACTCCGTGGGTGGACCTGACCACCTTGTCGTGGCTCCACCGGTCCCGGTAGAACACGTCGCCCTGACGGCCGCCGCGACGGAAGACGGCCCGCCCGTCCTCGCTCTCCTCCCATCGGGTGAAGAACCTCCCTGCCTTGAGCAGGGCCTGCGACGCCGTACCCGCGATGTCGGTCACCTCTTTACCTTGCGACCGTCGGCATCGTCAGGACAAGGACTTTCGGCCCGGAACCGGCCCCCGTTGGGCGAGGCCCTCTCGTGGCGGTGTCGCCGAACATCGACTCGTACGCGACCGCTGCTGGCATCTGGCTCACGTCCTTCCACCGGCCGCGCCCTTCGCCTCTGCCAGTGGCACCAGCCTTGATTCGTACGCCTGCGCGCCGGCAGTGGCTCACGTCCCTCACCGGAGGACCTTGGTCCGATGCCGTCGCCATCCGAAGGACGCTCGCCTGTGCTGCTCGACCTACTCCCGAGCCGGTGCGATGCCTCCAGCCAAAGCGGTGTGAGGCTCGATCCGGGAGGGAGCCTGGGCGGCCAGGGCGCGGCGGAGCCGGGCGATCGGCCCTGGGCTGTCGATGCCGACCGCGCCCACCTCGATGCCGTCTCGCCGATACACGATGAACCCGGGCTCGCGCTCCTCCTCGTCGGCGGCTGTGGTCTCGCCGACGACCTGGATCCGGTGCCCGTGCCAGGTCGACCAGGCGAAGGGGACGGAGGTGAAGAGCTCGCCGGCTCCGGCGGCGTTCGCGCCGGCCACCCGACCCTGCTCGCCGGCGGCGGTCCAGTGCTCGCTGCGCTCGCCGTCGACGCACGCCACGTCGCCCGCGGCCCAGACCTCGGGTGCGCTGGTGGCGAGGCTGCGGTCGCAGAGAACCCCGCCTGAGCGTGGATCCAGGGCGACGTTGCTGCCGGCGAGCCACGCCGTCGCCGGGCGGGCGCCGATCCCCAGGACCACGGCGTCGGTCGTCAAGGTCTCGCCGGTGCTCAGCTCGACCTCGTCGACACCACGCTCGGAGGTGCGTACGCCGGACACGGTCGTCCTGGTCAGCAGCCTGACGCCGGCGTCGGCGTGCAGCCCCATCAGCAGCGCGGCCGCGAGCGGCCCGACCGCACGCTCCAGCGGACGGCCGCTCGCCTCGACGACAGTGACCTCGATGCCGCGGGCGCGGGCGGCCGAGGCGATCTCCGAGCCGATGAACCCGGCCCCGAGGATCACGACCCGGCGCGAGCGGGCCAGGGAGGCACGAACGGCGAGCGCGTCGTCGTAGCGACGCAGCACATGTACGCCGGGGAGTCCGGTCAGCCCCGGCAGGGTCGTCGTCGCGCTGCCGGTGGCGATCACGAGCGCGTCGTAGCCGAGCTCTCCGGCGCTGGTGGTCACCGTCCGGCCCTCGGTGTCGAGGCCGTGGACCCGGACCCCGGACAGATGGCGCACCCGCAGCTGCTCGACCACCTCGCTCGACCGCAGCACCGGCACACCGGGTGGCTCCTCGCTGAGGAGCGCTGCCTTCGACAGCGGCGGCCGGTCGTAGGGCGGGTGCGGCTCGTCGCCGACGATCGTGATCGGTCCGGACCAGCCGGCTCCGCGCGCACCCTCGGCCGCGCGGAGCCCGGCCAGGCCGGCACCGACGATCAGGAGATGACGGTCAGGGAGAGTGGACATGCTCACCCCTTGAAGCGGAGCGCGGAGACCGGGCAGGAGTCGATGGCGGCCCGGACGTACCCACGGTCGGACTCGGGCACGTCGGAGGTGAGGACCTCGACCAGGCCGTCGTCGCCGACCTGGAAGTAGTCGTCGGCCTGGGTCTCGCACATCCCGATGCCCTCGCAGATCGCTTTGTCCGCTTCGATGGCGCTCATCGCGCTGCCTCCTTCAGGTCGTGGTCCTTCAGCGGGATGAAGTCGACCTTCTCGCGTACGCCGCAGTCCGGGCAGCACCAGTCGTCGGGGATGTCGCGCCAGGCGGTGCCGGCCGCGAAGCCCTCGAGCTCGTTGCCGACCGCGACCTCGTAGACGTAGCCGCAGCCGGGGCAGCGGCCGGCGGCGACCTCGTCGTCGAAGCTCTGCCGGGTGATGTCGCCGAGCTCCTCGGCGGGCGCCTCGGTGGTCGGCGGCGGGAAGGTGGCGAGCAGCTTGTCGAGCCGGCCGGGGCGGACGTTGGCGAGGCGTACGTCGCCGTCGAAGTGCGCGACCACGCGCTTGTCCATCACCCGGCGCCACAGCGGCGGGACGAGGGCCAGCACGATCATCCCGGCGTAGCCGGTCGGCAGGGCCGGGGACTCCCGGTAGTCCCGCAGGGTCTGGTAGCGGCGGGTCGGGTTGGCGTGGTGGTCGCTGTGCCGCTGGAGGTGGTAGAGCAGCACGTTGGTCGCGATGTTGTTGGAGTTCCACGAGTGCATCGGCAGCACCCGCTCGTAGCGCCCCGACGTGGTCTTCTGCCGCAGCATCCCGTAGTGCTCCAGGTAGTTCACGATCTCCAGCAGGGAGAAGCCGATGACGGCCTGGAGGACGAGGTAGGGCAGGATCCCGACGCCCAGCCACAGCGTCATCGCGGTCCACAGGGCCACGCTCATCAGCCAGGCGTTGAGGACGTCGTTGCCGAGGTGGAACGGGTGGGTGCCCTTGCGGCGGTAGCGCTTGGCCTCCAGGTCCCAGGCGCTCCGGAGCGACCCGGACACGGTGCGGAACCAGAACGTGTAGAGGTTCTCGCCCATCCGGGAGGAGGCCGGGTCCTCGGGGGTCGCGACGCGGACGTGGTGGCCGCGGTTGTGCTCGATGTAGAAGTGGCCGTAGAAGCTCTGCGCGAGGGCGATCTTCGACAGCCAGCGCTCGTGGCTCTCTCGCTTGTGGCCGAGCTCGTGGGCGGTGTTGATGCCGATGCCGCCGATGAAGCCGATGGTGAGGGCCAGGCCGATCTTGTGCGCGAGCGGCCACTCCTGGGTCGCGATCAGGTACATCGCGAAGGCGAACCCGGCGTACTGGATCGGCAGGAACGCGAAGGTGATGTAGCGGTAGTAGCGGTCCTCCTCGAGCTCCTCGATGATGTCGTCGGGCGGGTTGGAGCGGTCCAGGCCGGCCGCGAAGTCGATGGCCGGGACCACGAGGAGCACCACGATCGGCCCCGTCCACAGGAACACGCCCCAGCCGGTCAGCGCGTAGCCGCCCACGGCGATGAAGGCGAAGGACGGGACCACGAGCCCGAGGAGCCACAGGTAGCGCTTCCGGTCCCGCCACGTCGTCGTGGAGCCCCGGTCGACGGTGCCGCTGGCGTCGAGTGTCATCTGCTGCCTCCTGTGAGGTCGGTTACGTCTCCTGTCAGAATGGACGTACGCAGCAGGGAAGTCTCTGGCCGATCAGGCCGAATCGCTCACGGATTACTGTGAATATTCACAGTCGTCGCCGCAGGAAGGCGTCGTGGTAGTCGAGCGCCAGGAGCAGGTCGCCGGCCCGCTCGCGCGGCGGGCGGCCGAGCAGCCGCTCGGCCTGGGCGAGGCGGTAGCGGATGGTGTTCTTGTGGATGCCGAGCCGCTCGGCGAGCCGGTCCGCGGTGTCGGCCGAGGTGAGCACCTCGCGCACGGTCTCGCGCAGGCGCTCGTGCGAGGGGTCGGCCAGGCCGCGCAGCGTGGTGCGGGTGAACCGTTCGGCGGCGGCCGGGTCGTGGGCGACCAGGACCAGGGCGGCCACGTCGTCGTAGACCGTCACCGCCTGCTGCCGCCCGGGCGCCAGCGCGACCCGCTGGGCCGCGAGAGCGTCCCGGTGCGCCGCGACGAAGCCGTCGAGACCCCCTCCACCGACACCGACGGTCACCCGCACGGAGCCGGCGTCGATGCCGGTCCGGTCGAGGGTCTCGGGCCGTTCCCCCTGGGCGATCCAGGCCCACACCTCTCGGCCGCCGGGCCGCACCAGGACCGACCGGGGGTGGCCCGGCTGGCGGGCGATCAGGCCGATCGCGGGCTCGAGCTGCTCGATGGCGTCGGCGGTGAGCGCATGCGCGACCAGCGCGACGTGCCCGGGGATGTTGATGGGGTGACCGTCGAGGGCGGCGGACAGCTCGGCGGGCGAGACGCTGCGGTCGCCGAGCGCCTGGGAGACCATCTCGAAGCGGCGAGCGTCCCCGCGCTGACGGATCCGGTCGGTCTCGGTCTGGTGGAGCAGCACCGACTGCTCGACCGAGGAGCCGAACCATGCGGTCGCCTTCGTCCAGAACCAGACCAGCAGGCCTGCCCGGTCGAGGTCGCTCGGAGCCTCCTCGACGATCTGCACCGCGAAGTCCCAGCTCGCCTCCTGGGCGCGCTGGTAGATCTTGAGCAGCAGCGGAAGACCGAGATGGCGGCGCGCGATCTCGAGCGCCACCGTGCGCGCGGTCGGGACCAGCTCGAACGGTCCTGCCGGCAGGGTGAGGCGGTCCAGGAAGGCGTACCAGTGCTCTTCGACTGCCTTCAGGAGGAGGGGCCTGAGGTCGGCCAGGTCGATCTCGCCGTCCGCGAGGATCGCATCCGCGGTCGACGCTGCCCAGCGGGCGACCTCCTCGGGCCGGCGCTGCTCGGCGGCGAACGACGTCACCCAGGCATCGAGCTCGGTCATCGCGTTCACCTCTTCTGCCCTGGGCGTCGGATGCCAGGGCAGTGTACAAATCCGGGAACCGAGGCGAGCCGCGCCGGGCGGTCAGGAGGGCATCGGCAGCACGTCGACCGGACAGTCCGCCTCACGGAGGAGGGCGCGGGTCACGCCGCCCAGGTGCGGGAACGCGTTGAGGTGCGAGGCCCGTCCGACGACGATCAACCGGGCGGTCTCGCTGGCCGCGACCAGCGCGTCCGCGGGGCCCTCGGCGAGCACCTGGCCCTCGAGCCGAGCCGGCGGGGTCCCTCCATCCTGCGCCCGGGCGCGCTGGATCAGGTCGGCCACGTACGTCTCCTCGCGCGTGGTCCATTCCCGGGTCATGGTGTGGTCGGCCAGCTCGGCGTGGAGTGCCATCAGGTCGAGGCCGTGGAGGGCCGTGACCGGCTCGTCCATCCGGCCCGCCTCGTCCAGGGCGTAGTCCAGCACGTCGTCGTCGGTCTTGTCGTGGCCGACGCCGGCGACCACTGCGGTACGTCCCTCCGCCGACCAGCCCTCGGGCACCACGGTGACGGGGCAGTGGGCGTGACCGGCGACGCGTGCGGAGACGGACCCGGTGAAGACCCTGCGGGTACGGGAGATCCGCCGGCGCTGGAGGACGACCCGGTGCGCGTTCTCGGACTCCTTGATCAGGACGTGTGCGGCATGACCGCGCAACAGCTCGCCGGAGACCTCGACCGCCTCGCCGACGACCTCGCGGGCGCGAGAGACGGCCTCGTGGAGCCGCTGCTCGGCGAGCCGCCCGACACCGGAGTCGTCGATGATCATCGACTGCGGCTGCATCGCTCCAGGGAGGCCGAGGATCGGATCTCCGAAGACGACGTTGGCCTGGAACACGTAGACCAGGCGCAGCGGGCGGCCGCAGCTCACGGCCAGCAGGGCAGCCTGCTCGATCAGCGCGGTCTCCGTCGACGGGTCGAGGATGCCGACGAGGACGGGCGCGGTGGAGACAGGGGCGGTGGGCGTGCTCATGCCATCACGCACACGTGGTCGCCGGTGAGGCCGTGGAACCCCCGGGTGCCTGCCCGGGTTGTGCGTGCCGTCGTCAGGACTCGCTTCATGGTGAGATCACTCCTCGGAGATCGGTGAGAGTTCTGGTCGGTTGATGCGCACCCGGGTGACGCCGGCGACCGTCGCCGCGGCGGTCTCGGCCAGGGCTCGCTCCTTCGGCGTCGCCGGCCCTGTCATCGCGGCGCACCCGTTGGCGACGACGACGAGCCAGTCGGGATGGCCGAGCTCGCTGACGAGCTCCGAGAGCTCCTGCTCCAACGCCTCGTCGTCCCGCGCCAGGGCGCGGGCCACGTCGCTGCGGCTGATGACGCCGACCAGGAGGTCGTCGTCGTCGAGGACCGGCAGGCTCTTCAGCGACCGCTCGGCCATGGTGTCGACGACGACGGACACCTCGGCGTTGTCGCGTACCGCGACGGTCACCGAGCTCATCACGTCCTCGACGTGTGCCGGAGGCTGATCCGTCTCGGAGGCGGGTGGGCGCACGTGCGCGCGGGGATCGGGCAGGACCCGGTCGCGGATCAGGTCGATCTCGGCCACGATTCCGCAGACCCGGCCCGCGGACGTCACCACCGGCATCGCGGTGATCCGATGGTCACGGAGCTGCGCGAGCGCCACCTTGACGGGGGTGCGCCGGCGTACCGTGACGGGGGACGTCGTCATGATCTCTCGGACGAGCATGGTCATCACCTCTGGGAGTGCTCGTAAGTCATGACACGAGCCTGACTCCGGGAGCCCTGGCGTTCATGTGCGCAAGGTCCCGGACCGGCCAGACCTTCGGCCTACCCCGTCCCTGCGTCCCGGACCTAGGTCCTTGGCTCGCGGCACCGATGACCCTGACGCGCATCGTGAACCACGGGGAGATTGGAAGCATCGCCGGACGCGCGCCGAGTCCCCGAGGAGGGAACATGACCAAGCATGACCGGATCCTGGTCGGCATCGACGGAGGAGAGGGCGGCAGGGCCGCCCTTCGCCATGCCACAGAGCAGGCCCGCCGGAGCGGGGCCGACCTGTGGCTCGTCCACGTGATCGATCTCGCCATCGCCACGGGGGTCTTCTACCCGTACGGCTACTCGGGGCTGGCGGACCAGATACGTGAGGCCGGCACCGGCATCCTGGCTCGCGCGGAGAAGGCGGTGGCCAAGCACATCGGTGCCGACCGGGTGACGACGACGCTCCGCGACGGGGGAGTGGCCGCCGAGCTCGTCCACGCGGCCGCCGACGCCGCGATGGTGGTCCTCGGCGACGAGCGCCACCTCAGCCTGGCGCGCGTCGTGACCGGATCGGTGACCGGCAAGGTCGCCTCGCGCGCGCCGGTGCCGGTCGTCGTCGTGCCGACCGCGTGGACGGCCGTCCCGGACACCCACCGGGTGGTCGTCGCCGTCGCGGACTGCGACGCCTCCACCGAGCTCGTCGCCCGGGCGCTGCGAGAGGCGGCGGACCGCGATGGCGAGCTGGTGGTCGCTCACGCCTGGGAGGTGCCGGCCGTCTACTACGAGACGACCCTGGGACAGCTGGACGCGGCGGGCTGGGAGGCGGACGCACGCCGCCGCCTGGCGAAGACCGTCGAGCGGGCACGGCGCTTGGTCCCGTACGCCGTGGGCACCGAGGTCCGGATCGAGATCCACCGGGGTCAGGCCGCCCAGGTCCTCACCCAGGCGTCGAGGGGCGCGGATCTCCTGGTCGTCGCCAGACGCGGTCGCGCCTTCCCGCTGCGCCGCCTGGGTGGCACCGGCCACGCCCTGATGCGGGAGTCTGCCTGCCCCGTCGAGGTGGTGCCGCCCGCTGTCGAGGTGCACGACGAGAGCGTCGTGATCGACCATCCCGCTGACCGGGAGCACGAGGCGGCACGGTGAGCGCGAAGAGGTGGCCCCGGAAGGAGTCGCAGCCGGCTGTTGTCGATGGCCTGATGCGCGACGGCACGATCGCGGGCATCCGCGATGCGGTACTCGTGGATCGGGAGCGCCTGGTCGAGCTGCACGACGAGCTCTCGGACCTCGGCCGCTACCGGCGCTTCTTCCACGTCGGTCACCTCGATGCTGTGCGGTTCGTCGACGACCTCCTGCCCCGGCTGGGCCGCGGCGAGGCGATCGCGAAGGTAGCCGTGGTCGACGGGCGGGTCGTGGCGCTGGCCAGCTGCACGAGGACCGAGACCGGCGGGGAGGCCGAGCTGGCCCTGGTCGTCGCGGACCGCTTCGCCGAGAACGGCCTGGCCACCCTGCTCCTCGAGCACCTGGCCGTCGCCGCGACCGAGGCGGAGGTGACGGAGTTCGTCTCCTACCTGCTGGCAGACAACGCCCCAGCCTTCGACGTCATGCGGGACTCCGGATTCGAGCTCACCGCGGTGCCCCATCAGGACACCGTCGAGGTCCGCTTCCCCGTGCGGCTCACCGAGCGCGTGCTGGAGGCGATGATCGAACGCGAGCAGGAGGCCGACGCCGCCTCCCTCGGCGCGGTGCTGCGGCCGCGGTCGGTCGCGGTGATCGGCGCCGGCCGGCGCGATGAGAACCCCGGCCACCAGGTCGTCCGCAACCTGCGGCGCGCCGGCTTCACCGGAACCGTCCACCCGATCAACCCGCACTGCGACTACCTGCTCGGCCTCAGGTGCCATCGCTCGATCCTCGAGGTCGCGCCCGTCGACCTGGCGGTCATCGCGGTGCCTGCGGCCGAGGTGCTCGAGGTCGTGCGTGAATGCGCCCGTGCCGGCGTACGCGACCTGGTGATCCTCTCCAGCGGCTTCGCCGAAGCGGGTGCGGACGGACGACGTCTTCAGGACGAGATCCTCACGGTCGCCCGCAGAGCCGGGATGCGGGTGGTGGGCCCCAACTGCCTCGGTATCGCCAACACCGACCCCGAGGTACGCCTGGACGCGACGTTCTCGCCCATGACCGTCGGTCGTGGCCGGGTGGCGATGATGGTGCAGTCCGGCGCGGTGGGTATCGCTGCGCTGCAGCGGGCCGACGACCTGGGTCTCGGTGTGTCGAGCTTCATCTCCGCCGGCAACAAGGCCGACATCAGCGGCAACGACCTGCTCATGTACGCCGCGGAGGACGACGCGACCGACGTCGTCGCGCTCTACCTGGAGTCGTTCGGCAACCCGCGCAAGTTCTCCCGGCTGGCGAGGCGCCTGGCCGTGCGCAAGCCGATCGTCGCGCTGGTCGGCGGCAGCAGCCGGACCGGCCGGCGTGCCGCGGTCGATCACACCGCCTCGGCGGTGACCTCGTCGGCCGCTGTGGAGGCGCTGTTCGAACAGTGCGGTGTGATCGGTGTGGACGGCCTCGAACAGATGCTGCAGACCACCAGCGTGCTGGCGAACCAGCCGCTGCCCGGTGGTCGCCGGGTCGGGATCGTCAGCAACGCCGGTGGCGCCGGCGTCCTCGCTGCTGACGCCTGCGAGGGTGCCGGGCTTCGACTGACTGCGCTGAGCGAGGAGACGACGGCCAGGATCCGCGAGATCGTGCCGGACGCGTCGTCGGTGCAGATGCCGATCGACCTGGGCTCGGGAATCGGCTGGGAGGCCTATGCCGAGGTGGTCTCGACGATCGCCCGCAGCGGTGAGGTGGACATGCTGATCGCGCTGCGTACGCCCCTACCCGCGCTCTCCTATGCCGCCCTCGCGCGTGCGCTGCGCACGGCGTTGCGCACGGTCCCGGGAGAGGCGAGCCCGCCGGTCACGACCGTCGCCGTCATGCTGGATCCCCACGGTCCCGGCCGGCCGATCAGCGCCGGGGAGCACCACGTGCCCGTCTTCGCGTTCCCCGAGGAGGCCGCGCGTGCCCTCGGACCGATCGTCGGGTACGCGGAGTGGCGGGCCCAGCCGCGCCGCCCCGCGGCCGAGGCCGCCTCCGGCAGCCGCGAGGTGGCTCGCGACGTCGTCGTCCGCGCGCTGCGGACGGCACCGGAGGGCTGCCGGCTGGCGGCCCCCGACGTGCGACAGCTGCTCGCTGCGTACGGGATCGGCGTGCTGCCGAGCGTGCTCGCCGACGGCGCGGAGGAGGCCGTCGACGCGGCCGAGTGGCTGGGCTACCCGGTCGTGGTCAAGCTGGCCGATCCCGAGGTCGCCCATCGCACCGACGTGGGTGGCGTACGCACCGGGCTCGGCAATCCCGACGAGGTGCGCGTCGCGGCGCACGAGGTGCTCCGGGTGCCGGGCGAACACGCCGGTCTGCTCGTCCAGCGCCAGGTCTCGGCCGGGGTCGAGCTCATCGCCGGTGTCGTGCAGGACCCGGTCTTCGGACCGCTGGTGATGGTCGGCTACGGCGGCGCGTACACCGAGCTGATCGGCGACCGCAGCTTCCGGCTCACCCCGCTCAACCGGGCCGACGCCGCCGCGGCGCTCGCGGAGCTGCGTACGGCGCCGCTGCTCGCCGGCTACCGCGGCGCGCCACCGGCCGACGCGGGCGCCGTCGAGCATCTCCTGGTCACCCTCGGTCGCCTCGCCGACGACTTCCCCGAGATCGCCGAGATCGACCTCGATCCCGTGATCGTGCACGAGCGCGGCGTCTCGGTCGTCGACGCGAAGGTCCGGCTGCACCCGGCTCCGCCGGCCACCGCCTCCGACCTGAGAAGCCTGCGCCCACCGGTCGGGCCGAGTGCGGGCACCTGATGGCGACGATGCGCGGGTGGCGGACGACCGGCGACGGTCGGCTGTCGAGCGGCGAGTTCGATGTGCCCGAGCCGGCGTCGGGGGAGGTTCTGATCGGGGTCGAGGCGTGCGCGGTGTGCCGGACGGACCTGCACGTCGTCGACGGCGACCTGCCGCGGCACCGGAGCCCGGTGGTGCCGGGCCACGAGATCGTTGGCCGGGTCCTCGCCGGGTTCGACCACGAGGCCGACGGGCCTCGCGTCGGCACTCGGGTCGGGGTGCCGTGGCTGCGCTCCACCTGTGGCCGCTGCCGATGGTGCCGTTCCGGTCGGGAGAACCTCTGCGAGCGGTCTCGCTACACCGGCTGGGACGCCGATGGCGGCTATGCCGAGTACGCCGTCGCGCCGGCCGCCTACGTCTACCGGATACCGGACGCGCTGGAGCCGTTCCAGGCCGCGCCGCTGCTGTGCGCGGGGATCATCGGCTACCGCGCGCTGCGGCGCGCGGCACTCCCTCCGGGAGGACGGCTGGGTCTGTACGGATTCGGGGCCAGTGCCCACCTGACCGCGCAGATCGCGATCCGCCAGGGCGCGGAGGTCCACGTCGTCACCCGCGGCGATCCCGCGCGCCGGCTCGCACTCGACCTCGGCGCCGTGACCGCCGTCGAGCCCGGTCGTGCGGTTCCGCCGCTCGACTCGGCGATCGTGTTCGCCCCGTCCGGAGAGGTCGTACGTGAGGCTCTCGCCGCGCTGGACGCTGCGGGAACCTGCGCCGTGGCCGGCATCCACCTCTCCGACATCCCACCGCTCGACTACCAGCACCAGCTCTTCCGCGAGCGCACGCTCACCAGCGTCACCTCGAACACCCGCGCCGACGGGGTGGAGCTCTTCAGGCTCGCCGGCCGGCTCGACGTCCGCGCCGAGGTCACGCCGTACCCGATGAGCCGGGCCGACCGGGCGCTGGCCGACCTCGCGGCAGACCGGGTGCGCGGCGTCGCGGTCCTGGACGTCACCCGCTGAGGAGGTCGTGCTGCAGCGTACGCCGGGTGGAGCCGATGGCGTCGTTGGGGAGCCGGGACCTCTCAGGCCACCTGCTGCATCAGCTGGTGGCCGAGGTCGGTGGCCCAGTCGCCGGCACGGGCCTCTTCCTCGTGGGCGAGCGGACCCTCGATGGAGGAGACGTAGAAGCTGGCCGCCGGGGGTACGTCGTAGCCGCGGCGGCGCAGCAGATGCGCCACGTGCCGGGCGGCGGAGCCGGGCAGGTGCCGCATCGAGCGCGCCCGGGTGTCGAAGGCGGCGAGGTGGACGTGCTCGGCATCCTGCACCTTCTCGAGCCACTCCCGTACGCCGCGGGACTCGACCTCCGCGGGGGCGCCCCGCAGCACCGCGTCGGCGCGCGTGTTGGGGCGGCTCATCCCGAGCGCGTGCGTCGGTGCCCCGATGACGACCAGGTCGTGGGTGCGGAGCACGTCATCGCCGGCCAGCGTCACCGGGATCACCTTGACCTCGATGCCGGCCTTCCGCAGCCCGTTGGCGACCGAGGTCGCGATGGTCGCGGTGTTGCCGAACATCGACTCGTAGACGACTGCGGCTCGCATCTGGCTCACATCCTTCCTCCGGCGCCGCGCTCCCTGCGCCCGCCATCGGAACCACCTTCCGACGGAGCCCACACGCACGGTCAGTGGCGCACGTCCCCGACCCGAGGACCTTGGTCCGATGCCGTGGACCGGAGCCGCGAGGACCCTGGAGGTATGAACACACTCGAATCACCCGTCGTGGCGGAGGGTCGCGGCGTACATCTCCGTGATGACCGACCCGAGGAGGCGTCGCCGCCCACGGTCAACCCGGTCGGGACGGGGCGGTCGTGAGCGCGGCTGCGCGAGTTCGTCGAAGGACTTTGGTCCTCGGCCTACGGGCCCGACGGGCATTGGCGAGCGCTGTCCGCGGTCGTAGATTGAACACGTGACCGAATCAGCATCGCCGGAGCGCGCCGCGGAGCCCATCCGGGTCTTCCTGCTCGACGACCACGAGGTGATCCGCCGTGGGATCAGAGACCTCCTCGAGGACGAGGACGACTTCGTTGTCGTGGGCGAGTCCGGCCTCGCGGAGGAGGCCCGGCGCAGGATCCCGGCGCTGCGGCCCGATGTCGCGATCCTGGACGGCCGGCTCCCCGACGGTTCCGGCATCGACGTGTGCCGTGACATCCGCTCCGTGGACCCGAGCATCGCCGCGCTCATCCTGACCTCGTTCGACGACGACGACGCGCTGTTCTCGGCGATCATGGCGGGTGCGGCGGGCTACCTCCTCAAGCAGGTGCGCAGCGCCGACCTGGTCGAGACCGTCCGCCAGGTCGCCGCCGGCCACTCGATGCTGGACCCCGCGGTCACCGCGCAGGTTCTCGAGCGGATCCGCAGCGGCCCGAAGACCGACTCGTCGTTCGAGAACCTGACCAACCACGAGCGCCGGATCCTGGAGCTGATCGGCGAGGGCCTGACCAACCGGCAGATCGGCAAGGAGATGCACCTGGCGGAGAAGACCGTCAAGAACTACGTCTCCTCGCTGCTCGCCAAGCTGGGCCTGGAGAGCAGGACCCAGGCCGCGATTCTGGTGACCAAGACCATGCAGGATTGATACGTTGGGGGGCGTAGCACTCATGCGGTGGGGAGGGTCGAGGTGGGGCGTACGCCACCAAGGCAACGTCGTGGGTCCGAGCCGGCGACGGACAAGACCCTGCGCGGTGCGCCACTCGATGAGCTGCTGACCGAGGTGCTCGGCCGGGTGACCGACGCCCGCGACGAGCAGGTGCGCTGGCGGCTGCTGCTCGACGCCATCGTCACGATGGGCGCGGGCCTCTCGCTCGACGACCTGCTCGAGCGGATCGTCGACGTCGCTCGGACACTCGCCGGTGCGAAGTACGCGGCCCTCGGGGTGCTGGCCAACGGCGGCGAACGCCGGCTGCGCCTGTTCATCACCCGCGGACTGACCACGGAGCAGCAGATCCTGATCGGGGACCTGCCCAGCGGTCATGGGGTGCTCGGGCTGCTGATCGACCACCCCGAGCCGGTCCGGATGGGAGACATCACCGCCCATGCGGCCTCCTACGGCTTTCCCGCGAACCACCCGCCGATGCACTCGTTCCTCGGTGTGCCCGTGCGCGTCGGGGAGAAGGTCTTCGGCAACCTCTACCTCACCGAGAAGACCGACGGCAAGGAGTTCAGCCAGCAGGACGAGAGCATCGTGGTCGCCCTGGCCGCGGCGGCCGGCGTCGCGATCGAGAACGCGCTGCTGGCCGAGGAGGCGGCCCGGCGTGGACGCTGGCTCGGCGCCCGCGCCGAGATCACCAGCGCGCTGCTGGACGACACCGACCGCGCCACCGCCCTGCAGCTCGTGGCCGACCGGGCCCGCGAGATCGCGGGCGCCGACATCTCCTGGATCCTCACCGGTTCCTCGGCCGAGCAGCTGCGGGTGGAAGTCGTCTCCGGCACGGAGGTCGACGTCGACGTCCTCAAGCAGGCTCCGTTGGGTGAGTCGGTCGCCGGGCGGGCGATCCGTGAAGGCGTACCGATGATGGTCGAGAACATCGCGGAGGCAGCGGCCGGAGGGGCCGCGGCCGACGTCATCGACCTCAGTGACGTCGGCCCTGGCGTGCTGGTGCCGTTGGGACGCACCGCCCCGTCGGAGGAGATGAACGCGGTGGGTGTTCTAGCCCTGGCCTGGCGACGTGCCAACGCCGAGGAGGCCCAGCACGTCGACCTGGCCGTCGCCGATGCGTTCGCCGGGCAGGTGGCGGTGGCCATCCGCCTCGCGCAGAACCGTGAGGAGCGCAAGCGGCTGGCCGTCTACGACGACCGCGACCGGATCGGCCGCGACCTCCACGACGTCGTGATCCAGCGGCTCTTCGTCATCGGTCTGCGGCTCCAGGGCGTGCTCAACCTCGCCGAGAACCCGAAGCTGCACGGCCGGCTCGACCAGGCCATCGAGGACATCGACGACACCATCCGTGACATCCGGCGCGCCGTCTTCGAGCTCGGCACGCCAGACCACAGCGGCGACATCCAGTCCCAGGTCACCGAGATCGTCAACCGGGCCGCGAAGTCGCTGAAGTTCCGCCCGGCGCTCTCCTTCGACGGTCCGGTGCGGCTCCGGGCCACCCCGGAGGTCACCAAGGAGGTCATCGCCGTCCTCGGCGAGGCCCTGTCGAACACCGTCCGCCACGCGCAAGCGAGCGAGGTGGAGGTCTCGCTGTCCGCCGGGACCGACCTCGTGCTGCGCGTGCGCGACGACGGGGTCGGCGTGCCCGCCGACGCGGTGGAGAGCGGGCTGGCCAACATGCGCCACCGCGCCGAGGCCCACGGCGGCAGCTGCACCGTGAAGCCGGCGCGGCCGCAGGGCACCATGGTCGAGTGGTCGGTGCCGTTGGGGTGAGCCCCGGGCTCTCCGGTCGTGGGAAGGTGCTCCCATGGACGTACGCCGCCTGCTGCCGACGTGGGCCATCGGCTACCAACGGCAATGGCTGTGGCCCGATCTGCTCGCCGGCGTGACGATCACCGCCTACCTGGTGCCTCAGGTCATGGCGTACGCCGAGCTGGCGGGCCTTCCGCCGGAGACCGGCCTGTGGGCGTGCGTGGGCGCGATGGTCGTCTACGGGCTGCTCGGCACGTCGCGGCTGCTGTCGGTCGGGCCGGAGTCGACCACGGCGCTGATGACCGCGGCCGCGATCGGGGCCATTCCGGCCGCCGCGGTCGACCCGGCCGCGTTCGCGCCGACGCTGGCGCTCGTGGTCGCCGCGATCTGCCTGGTCGGCTGGCTCGCCCGGGTGTCGGTGCTGGCGGAACTCTTCTCCAGGCCCGTGCTGGTCGGCTACATGGCGGGCATCGCGGTCCTGATGATCGTCTCGCAGCTCGACAACCTCACCGGCGTCCAGATCGAAGGCGACGGAGTGCTGGCGGAGCTCGCCAGCTTCGCCGCAAACCTGGATCAGGTCCACGTCCCCACGCTGCTCCTCGGCGGGTGCGCCGCCGCCGCGATGATCCTCGGCTCCCTGCTCGCTCCACGAGCGCCGGTCGCGCTGCTCGGCATGCTGGCCGCCACCGGGATCGTCGCCCTGCTCGGGGACGGGCACGGCCTGCAGCTGGTGGGGGAGATTCCGGTCCGGCCGCCCACCCCGGGCCTCCCGAGCCTCGACCCGGACGTCATCATCTCGATGCTCGGCCCCGCGCTCGGCGTCGCCTTCGTCGGCTACACCGACAACATCCTGACCGGGCGCGCCCTCGCGCGCCGCGACGAGCGCGTCGACGCGCGCCGGGAGCTGCTCGCGCTGGGCGGTGCCAACCTCGGTGCCACACTCATGCACGGCTTCCCCGTGAGCAGCAGCGGTAGCCGCACCGCGATCGGTCATGCCGTGGGCGGGCGCACCCAGCTGACCTCCTACTTCACCGCGGCGGTCACCGTGCTCGCCGTCGTGCTCCTGGCTCCGGTCCTGGCCGCGTTCCCGCAGGCCGCGCTCGGCGCCGTCGTCGTCTACGCCGCCACCAAGCTGGTCGACGTCGGTGAGCTGCGCCGCTTCGCCCGGTTCCGGCGCAGCGAGCTCGTCCTGGCTCTCGTCGCGACCGTGGCGGTCCTCGTCGCCGGGGTGATGTGGGGCGTACTCATCGCCGTGGGCCTCTCCGTGCTCGACCTGCTGCGCCGGGTCGCGCACCCGCACGACGCCGTCCTGGGCTACGTCCCGGGCCTGGCCGGCATGCACGACGTCGACGACTACGCCGACGCGGAGGAGGTGCCTGGGCTGCTCGTCTACCGCTACGACTCGCCTCTCTTCTTCGCCAACGCGGAGGACTTCCGCACCCGCGCGCTGGCCGCGGTCGACGGGGCGGCATGGCCGGTGGAGTGGTTCCTGCTCAACGTGGAGGCCAACGTGGAGGTCGACATCACCGCGGTCGACGCCCTCGAGGCACTGCGTACGGCCCTGGCCGAGCGCGGCGTCGTCCTCGCGATCGCCCGGATCAAGCAGGACCTGCGCGAGTCGCTGGCGCCCTCCGGGATCCTGGACCGGATCGGGGACGAGCTGCTCTTCCCGACGCTCCCGACCGCCGTCGAGGCCTATCGGCGACGCGGCGGGGTGTGACGGACCAAGGTCCCCGGATCGGGGCCCCGACGTCCCTGCTGGCCGGCGCCGGAGCGGATGAGAGTGGTGCTGGGAACGGCGGACGTGCCGCGCCCGAGAGGAGCCGACATGGCCGAGAAGACGTCATCACCACCGAGGAGCTCGTCCTCGAGCACCGGGGTCGGTTCGAGAAGGCCGTTGCCGTCCCGGCGTCCGTCGACTGAGCCGCTCCGGCCGCTCAGAGACAGGGCGTCGGCCGTGATGACTCAGCCGCTCTCCGCCTGCCCACTTCTCTTTCGGTGGACCCTGACCGTCACGGCGGCCGAGGCTGTTGGGTTCCTCGCCCCTGCCGTGGTCGGCGCTGTCACCGCGGATCTTCCCTGGTACGGCGCTCCGCCAGCGCTGCTCGCGGCGGGTGCGGTCGAGGGAGCCATCCTCGGCTGGGCGCAGGCCGCGGTGCTCCGTCGAGCGCTGCCCGCACTCCGCGGACCCCGTTGGGTGATGCTCACCGCCGTCGCGGCGGCGGTGGCGTACCTGCTGGGGACGGCGATCGCGCTCGGCTCGACGGGGCCGGGTTGGGCGGGCATCGTCGTCGCGGCCGTCTGTGGTCCTCTGCTCCTGCTGTCGATCGGCGGCGCGCAATGGCTCGAGCTGCGCCATCACGTCGCGCGCGCAGCCACCTGGATCCCGGCCACCGCCGTCGCCTGGCTTCTCGCGCTGGCCGCCTTCCTCCTCATCGCCACCCCGCTGTGGCACGAAGGGCAGCCGGTCGGGGTCAGCATCGCGATCGGTGCGGGTGCAGGAGTCGTGATGGCGTTCGTCCAGGCGGTGCTCACCGGATGGTGGCTGCTACGGCAGCTGTCTCAGGAGAGGAAGCCCCGGCGTCGACAGCGAGTGCCAAACGGGTGATGTCGTCGGGGCCTTGGTCCCGAACCGAGAGGCTCGTCGACCCTTCGCGTGGCGTCGGCGCCCGTGGAGGCTGGCTCTCATGGGACGTTGGGTGTGGAGCCTCGTGGCCGGCACGACTGCCGGCTGTGGACTGGCCGTGCTCATGACGTGGTCGGTGGCCGCGACGCTCGGATGGTGGCTGGCCATCGAGCTGGTCGCAGTCTCGGTGTGCGTGTGTCTGTGGCCCGACGGGCACCGGATCCGCTGGTCTCTGTTGTTCGTCAGATGCCTGCCGTGGCCCACGGTGCCACTCGCCGCCGGCGGCCTCGTCATGGCTCTCGGGCTGGCGACCGCGATCCTGGTGACGGCCGCCGGGCTGGCCGCGGCCTGGGAGGCCGGATGGCTCGACGGACGTGCGCACGAGGAGTGGTCGGCGAAGAGGGCGGCCAAGACAGAGCGCCGCACCCGGGTCCGTGCCGGCGGCCGGCCCGCCGCCGTGATCAGCCCCCGCGTGGTGGACGTGGTCGACCCTGTCGACGCCGTTCTGGAGGTGACCGACGAGCTGACCGACGCCGACCTCTGCCGAGCGTGGCGGTCCAGCTACGTCGCGCTCGACCGCGCCACCGAATCGAACCAGAAGCTGCGAGCCGTGCAGATTCGCGCCCTGCTCCTCGACGAGCTCGGGCGTCGCGATCCGAAAGGGCTGGAGGCCTGGTTCCGCTCTGGGGCGAGAGCGGCCGGATGGCCGGACCGCTACCTCCGTGGTGGCGTACCACCCCGCCAGCCTCGGAGCACACTCTGACCACCCGTAGCAGTTGTCATAGGGGACCTAGATCCCGGTGAACGCGGACCTTAGGCCCTCGCTTCCGGCCACCGGACGCGGTTCTGATGGAACTGGCCGATGTGGCCACGAGCCTCCGGGTCGGACTCATGGGGGAGGCCCGACCCGGATGGGCGCTCGGCGGGGCGGATCACGCATCCGCCCCGCCGGGCGGTGCACGTCCGGCCGCTCGCCAAGCCCGCGGCTTCACGGCCCACCGGCCCGACAGGGCGAGGACCTAGGGCCCCTGGGGTGCGGACCCCGTTCTCTCGTCGCGGTGGGGGCGGTGGCGATTCGCTGAAGGTGTCCGGCCCGAACCCACGGACCGGCGACACCGATGGAGGAACCATGACTTCGATCTCCACGCCCGGCTCCGCGACAGCGCTGCCCGGACAGTTCTCGACGCCGGCGGCACGGATGTTGGCGGCGCTGCGGATCGGGTTCGGGCTCACGTTCCTGTGGGCCTTCTTCGACAAGCTGCTCGCGCTGGGGTTCCACACCGGCGCGATCACCAACGAGGCCGGCACCCGCACCGGCATCGACTTCTTCGCCGAGGACGCAGCCTGGATCAACGGGGGCAGTCCCACCGAGGGCTATCTGTCCAACGTTCCCGAGAACAACTGGCTGCAGGGCATGTGGAACGACATGGCCGGCCAGTGGTGGGTCGACGGGCTGTTCATGCTCGGCCTGCTCGGAGTCGGGCTCACCCTCACGCTCGGCATCGGGATGCGGATCGGCGCCGTCGCGGGAGCGGCGATGTACCTGCTGATGTGGTTCTCGAGCTTCCCGCTGGAGCAGAACCCGATCATCGACGAGCACCTGCTCGGCGCACTCACGGTCGGCGTCCTGGCACTGACGTATGCCGGTGACACCTGGGGGTTCGGCAGGCGCTGGGCGCGGCAGCCGATCGTCGTACGTCACGGCTGGCTGCGATGAGCATCTTGTTCAGACGTGGTGGGTGACCAAAGGCCCTCGGCTCGGGCCGAGGGTCCGTGTCGAAGGACGGCCTCGGAGCGCGACGCTGGAATCATGAACGAGAGCAGAGACCTCATCCTGGCAGGAGTGGACGGCACCGAGGCCGGGCTGGCCGCCGCCCGCTACGCCGCCGCAGAGGCGGTACGGTGCGGCGCAGCGCTGCACCTGGTGTACGTGGTCGACCCCTACGCGCCACCGCTGCCGACCTGGCCGGTGGCTCCCACGGCAGCCGACTCGAGGATGGGTCAGCTCGGCCGAGCGATCCTCGCCGAGGCGGAGGAGGCGGTCGCCGACAGCGGCGCGGTGGTGAGCACGTACCTCCTGCTCGGCCTGCCGGCAGGGGTGCTGGCCCAGCAGGCCGCCAAGGCGCGCCTCGTCGTGCTCGGCGACCAGCCGCGCTCGTTGTTCGACCGGATCATCACCTCGTCCATTCTCGGCCCCGTCGCGGCGCACTCGCCGGTGCCGATGATCGTGGTCCCTGCCTCGTGGCAGCGCGGTGAGGAGTCCCGCGAGATCGTCGTCGGAATCGAGGATCCCGCCACCTCGGTCGCCCTGGTACGCCGGGGTCTGGACGTGGCGGCCGAGAGGGGTGCGCGGCTGCGGCTGCTGCACGCCTGGCACACCTTCGGGGCGTACCAGGACTACCTCACGGTCGGGAGCGAGGGGCAGGAGTGGAGCGACCGCGCGGAGCGTGAGCTGGCGGCGGTCCTCGAGACGGCCCGAGCCGAATCGGGTCCGGCGGCGGCCGAGGTCGACACCCGCGTCGAGGTCGTGCACGCACAGACCGCGTACGCCCTGGTGGAAGCGTCCCGCACCGCGGATCTGCTGATCCTGGGGCGCGGGCGGAGCTTCCTCGGCTTCGGGCATCTGGGCGGCACCGCCCGGGCGGTGCTGCGGGAGAGCAGCTGCCCGGTCGAGATCGACCCGCACGTGGCCCCGACGTTCGAGGGGGACGCCGGGGCCACGGACGGGGCCACCACATCAGACAGCAGGCCGGCTCATGCCGGACGAGCGTGATGAAGACGACTGTGTCGAAGACGAGCAAGGAGCAGGCGATGTACTTGGCAGCACGATGGTTCCCCGGGCACCTGGCCGCGATGGACCACGCCGAATGCGTGGAGCTGCTGGACCGGAGCGAGGTCGGCAGGGTCGCCTTCGACGATCCTGAGGGTCCGCTGGTCCTGCCGGTCAACCACGTCATGGTGGACGAGCGGATCGTGTTCCGCACGGCCCCGCGCACGGCGATCGCGAACCACGTCGGCACCGGGCAGGTGTCGTACCAGGTCGACGAGTTCGACAGCTACACCTCCTCGGGCTGGAGCGTGCTGGCGCGTGGGCCGGCGGAGTTCGTCGACGGGGTCTGGCTGAAGGCGCACGATCTCGAGCCGGAGCCCTGGGCGGACGGCCGGCGAACGTTGTTCGTCTGCATCACGCCCACGCAGATCACCGGCCGGCGCGTCGTCCCGGTCTGAACCGTACGTAGCAGACGACTAGAGCCGAAGGAGCCGACGTGTCGAACGCATCCATCCCTGAGGGCGCCGTCCTGGTCGGTGTCGAGAACTGGCCGGCAGCGACGGAGAGCGTGTCCTGGGCCGCCGAGCAGGCGTTCCGCGACGGCCGCGACCTGTGCCTGCTCCATGTGGTGACCGGGGCGACCCTGGACACCCCGCCCGGATTCCGGGCCGGGGCACCTTCGGAGCTCGACCAGGACCATGGCGCGGTGGTGCTGGCGACCGCTAGCCGGTACGCCGACCGTCGCCTCGACGAGCTCTCCCGCGCGCCCGATTTCTTCGGGTTCCGGCGGCCGGAGGTGCGCGTGGACCTGCAGGTCGGGCCGGTGGCATCGGCGCTGGACGCCGCCTCCAGCGCCGCGTCGCTCCTGGTGCTCGGGTCACGGGGGAGAGGGCCGATCAGCAGCCGGATCCTCGGCTCGGTCAGCAGGTCGGCGCTCGTGGACGCCCGGTGCCCGGTGGTGGTGCTCCGTCCTGGCGCCGGCGAGCTGGGCCGTGGTGTGCTCGTCGGTATCGACGGGACCAGCGACTCGATCCCTGCTCTGGAGTTCGCCTTCGCCCAGGCCGCCCAGCGCAGCCTGCCGGTCACGGTCCTCTACTGCTACCGCTCCGGCGGCGCCGATCGCTCGGACGACCGGGTGCTGGTCGCGGAGAGCGTCGCCGGGCTCCGGGAGCGCTACCCGGATCTGCACCCGCATCTGCGGATCGAGGCCGGAAGCCTCGCGCACACGCTCTCGGAGCAGTCGCCGACGATGCACATGGTCGTGGCCGGGAGCAGCAGCACCGGCGTGGCGAAGTATCTCCTGGACCACGCGCACGGCGTCGTCGCCGTGATCCCGCCGGCTCTCTCCCGAGCCGACACGTCGCCGCCCACCGCCGCGGTGTGAGCCTCAGATCTGCATCCGGAGAATCGCGCCGGGCCAGGGCTCGGCCTGCCCGGTGTCGACCGTGAAGCGTCGCTCCAGCGCGAACCCGAACCGCTCGTAGACGCCGATGAGCGCCTGGTCGTCACCGGCGTAGCAGTCGAGCCGCAGCTGCTCCACCTCACGCTGCCGGGCGATCTCGACGGCGTCGTCGACCAACATTCGGCCGACGCCCGCACCGCTGTGGGAGCGGGCGGTGACGAGCAGCTGCAGGTAGAGCTCCGGGACCGATGCGGGATCGACGTACGGCAGCGGCTGGTCGGCCAGGACGCAGACCCCGACGACGTCCCCGTCCACCTCGGCGATGCGGGCGGTGCGCTCCGAGAGCATCGTCCGGATCTGCTCGACCCGCGCCTCGATGGCCGAGAACGGCTCCGCGCCCCACTGGCCGGTGCGGCCCTGGGAGGCGAGCCAGAGCACGGCGGCGTCGAGGAGGCTCAGGGCGGCGGGAAGATCGCTGACCGACCCGGATCTGACGTGCATGGGCGGAAAACTGCCACGGCCGCGATCGCCTGTCGAACGGATTCGTGAGGCGTGCGAGTAATTGCGTCGCGCGTGAGCTCCTCCGCCCGCTATCGTTCACGGCGATGGGAACGCTGAAGTAATCGATCGGGACGCTGCGTCGAGTTTTCTCCGCAGCGGGTCCTGAGCGACCGCGTCGCCTCGTCGGCGCGCTCGAGGTCCCTTTCCGATTCTGCGTCCCCGGGCGCGAGCCACCGTGGCGGATGCCCCGCCGCGTCGAGGAGTCCTCATGTTCCCGTCTGCTTCCCTCCCTGACCGCTCCGTCCGAAGCCACCGTGTCTGTGAGCTGCGTGCGACCACGGTCCGCTTCGGCGAGCGGATCGTCCTCGACCGGGTGGACCTCGTCGTCGGCCCGGCCGACCGCCTGGCCGTCATCGGTGACAACGGCGCCGGAAAGTCGACGCTGCTCGACCTGCTCGCCGGTGTCGTGGCGCCGGTCGCCGGCGAGACCCGCGTCGTCGTCCCCGGCGGCATCGCGCACGCCTCCCAGGCGCCGCGGTTCCCGGCCGGCGCGACCGTGCAGGATGCCGTCGACCTCCTGCTCGCGGACCTCCGCGACCTGGAGTCACGTATCCGGTCCTGCTCCGATCGACTGTCCCGCGCCGACGCGGGCGAGCAGCCCCGGCTGCTCGAGGAGCTCGGCGACCTCGTCGACGCCTACGAGGCACGTGACGGCTACGGCGTCGACCGCCGTGTCGACGCCGCGCTCGACCAGCTCGGCCTGGGCGGCCTCGACCGGGAACGTACGGTCGACGGCCTCTCCGGAGGCGAGCGAGCTCGTCTCGCGCTCGCCGTTGCGCTGTCGGCCAACGCCGAGCTCCTGCTGCTCGACGAGCCGACGAACGACCTTGACGGCTCCTCGCTGGCATGGCTCGAGGACCGTCTCGACGAGCATCGTGGCGCGATCGTGGTGGTCACCCACGACCGCGCCTTCCTCGAGCGGTTCGCGGACGACATCGTGCAGGTACGCGACGCCGGGCTGCGCCGCTACGGCAACGGCTATGCCGGATTCCTGGTGGCGCGGGCGACCGAGCGACGACGCCAGGCCGAGCGGCACGAGGAGTGGAAGGCCGAGATCGCCCGCAACGAGGCACTCGTCGAGGCGAACGCGTTCCGGCTCGAGGCGATCCCGCGCAAGCTCGAGCTCGACGGGTTCGGGCACGGCGCGTTCCGGGCGCGCAGCCGCGACCACGGCGCGAGGGGCCGGATCCGGATGGCAAAGGAACGCGTCGCCAGGCTCGAGGATGCAACGACACCGGCCGCCGAGCCTTACCTCGCACTCCATGACGTACGTCGCTCAGCGGGTGCCCGGCTGAGGATGGCCGAATGGACGCTGAAGGCCGGGGACCGGTGGCTGGTCACCGGACCGAACGGGGCCGGCAAGACCACGCTCCTGCGACTGCTGGTCGGCGAGCTCGCGCCGGATTCGGGGACGATCGAGCGCGCACCGGGAGTGCGGCTCGCCTGGCTTCGCCAGGACGTCGCGGCGCCACCTGCGGGCTCGGTCGTCGGCGTGTTCGCCCGCGCCGTGGGGATCCACCGCGAGGACGCGGTCGAGCGCCTGCGGCGGTTCGGGCTGTTGCGCGAGGAGGAGATGCGCCGCCCGGTGCGGGCTCTCTCGGTCGGGCAGCGTCGCCGCCTCGACCTCGCGATCGCGCTGTCAGACCCTGGTGACGTACTGCTGCTCGACGAGCCGACCAACCACCTCGACCCCGAGCTCGTCGAGCAGCTCGAGGACGCACTCGAGGCTCATCCTGGTGCCGTCGTCACGGTGACGCACGACCGTCACTGGATCCGCCGCGCCACCGGATCGCAGCAGGTGCGTGTGCGCGGAGGAGAGGCGGAGGTGGCCGCGGTCAACCCTTGACATGAAACCAAATGGTTTCCTATTTTGGAGTCGTGGAACAGGTGTTTCGAGCCCTCGGCGACCCGACTCGGCGGGCGTTGCTGGATGCATTGCTGCAGGAGGACGGACAGACCCTGTCCTCACTGGTGAGTCGTCATGCGATGACCCGGCCTGCGGTGGCCAAGCACCTGGCGATCCTGGAGGACGCCGGCCTCGTGGTCGTCGTGCGCAAGGGGCGCGAGAAGCACCACTTCCTCAACGTCGTGCCGATCCGCGAGATCCATGACCGCTGGGTGACGAAGTACACCGAGACCTGGGCGAGCGGCCTTGCCGACCTGAAACGAGACCTGGAGCGCACGATGGAGAAAGTCTTCGAGATCTACATCCGCACCACGCCGGAGCGGCTGTGGGATGCGATCACCGACCCGCAGATCCGCGCGAAGTACCACTTCGGCGCGGGTGTCCACTCCGACTGGACCCCGGGATCCGGCTTCACCATGGTCCACCCGGGGGCGGAGCAGCCCCTCGCCGAAGGCGAGAACCTCGTCGTCGAGCCGCCGAGGCGACTCGTGCAGTCGATGCGCACCCTCTGGTCCGAGGCGGCCGAGGAGCAGGGCACCACGCGGGTGACCTGGGAGATCGAGCCCGTCGGCGACTCCTGCCGCCTCACCGTCACCCATGACCAGCTGAGCGGCGACGCGCCCCCGGAGCTCTACGGCGGCTGGCCGATGATCCTGTCCGGTCTCAAGACGTGGCTGGAGACGGGGGAGACCCTGACCACCCCGGGATCGCAGATGTACGGCCCGAGCTGACCTGAGACCGATGTCATCGAATCGAGAGGAACCCTCATGAGCACCATCACCGACATCCGCACCGTCGGCATCACCACCGCCGACCAGGACAAGGCCATCACCTTCTACCGCGACACCCTGGGCTTCGAGGTGCGACTCGACGTCGACGGACCGACCCGCTGGGTCGAGGTCGCGCCGGCCGGGGCCGACGTCTCCGTCGCCCTCGTCGCCGGCGACCGCGAGGCGGGGACGGTCACCGAGACCGGCATCCGGTTCAACGTCCCCGACGCGGCCGCCGAGCGCGAGTCGCTCAGCTCTCGCGGCGTGAGCGTCGGCGAGCTGCTGCGCTGGCCGGGCGTACCGCCGATGTTCACCTTCGACGATCCCGACGGGAACCGCTTCGTGATCCTCGAGCAGACCGCCGCCGCGGCGTCATGACCGGTCGGTGTTCGGGGCGGTCTCGCCCGTTCGAGCGGTGTTGCTCAGGTAGCCCGCGGTGAGCGCGACCATCTCCTCGAGCACGGCCTCGCGCGGGTAGGGCGGCCGGTCGAGCACCCAGCGCAGGGCGATGTTCTCCATCGCCACCACCAGCACCCACGCTGTGATCTGCGGGTCGGGGCGGGTCATCCCGACCGGCCCGGCCCGCAGATAGGCGGCGGTGAGGTCGCGTACGCGGTTGACGAGCGCCGCGTGGCGGTCGCGGTTGCGGGAGGCGGGGAGCTCTTCGGTCAGGACGCGCAGCAGGGCCGGATCCTGCTCCAGCCCGGCGAGGAGTGCGTCGGCGACCGACCGGATCGCCGGTGTGCCGACGGTGCTCGTCTGGAGTGCCAGCGCCGAGGCGGTGCGCTCGGAGACGTCGTCCCAGTAGCGGCTGATCACGATGTCGAGGATCGAGGCCTTGTCGGAGAAGTACTGGTAGAGCGAGCCGGGGCTGATGCCGGCGGCGACCGCGACGCGGTTGGTCGAGAACGTCTCGTAGCCGTCCTCGACCAGCACCTGGCGTCCGGCCTCCAGGATGCGCTCGACCGTCGCCCTCGAGCGAGCCTGGGTGGGTGTCTTGCGCATGCCCTTACGTTAGGCAGAACGCGAATTGAAAGCGAGCTCTGGCTCGCATCACGCTGGAGGTATGACCACACTCGCGCAGCAAGGCACCCACCCCACCGGATTCCCCACACGTTTTCGCGAAGGCGAGGCGCGCAGCCGCCGTCTCGGGCGGCCGTTGCGCCTCCTGGGCCGCATCGACGAGGTCGACGAGGACCTGATGGAGCGGATCGGGCGGGCGTTCGGCGAGCGGGACGAGGCCGGCGCGCGGCTGGCGGAGGCGATCCGGATGCGAGCCGGGACTCCGGGCAAGGTCACGATGACCCAGCTGCGTACGGCACTGGAGCACGGTGTCGCGGCGGTGGAGTCCCCACCTCCGGCGCTCGCCGACTTCTTCGCGCAGGTCGAGTCCACCCCGGACTGGGTCGACTGGGACCTCGTCGACGAGGGCGGCCGGGTGTTCACCCGACTCGGCCAGAATGCGGCCGACGTGCTGCTGCAGCTCTCGCTCATCAGCGGCTACCGGTTCGGAGGTCCACCGGACCTGCTCGTGGCCACCGGCGGCCTGACCGGCAGCACCACCCGGCGGCGCCTGGCCGAGACCCAGCACTGGGCGGTGAGCCTGCGCGAGCTCGGCGGGCTGCGGCCACCGGGGCCGGGATCGGCCTCGGGTGAGGCGTGGCGGCTCACGGTCCACGTACGTGCGATGCATGCGCTGGTCAACGCCGGGTTCGAACCCAGGTGGGACACCGGTAGGTGGGGGCTGCCGATCAACCAGGCCGATCAGGCGGCCACGCTGGGCCTGTTCGACGGCGTGCTCATCATCGGGTGCCGGGCGCTCGGAGTGCCGGTCTCCAGGCGGGACGCCCGGGCGCTGATGCATCTGTGGAAGTACGTCGGCTGGCTGATGGGCGTCGACGAGGACTTCCTCGTCGACGACGAGTGGGAGCGGCACCGGATCAACTACCACGTGCTGCTCTCGCAGGCGGCGATCTCCGAGGCCGGCCCGCAGCTGGCGCAGGCGGCGGTCGAGGTCCAGCGGGAGCGCCGCTATCCGGGCTGGCCGGGTCCGCTGCAGCGGATGCGTGGCTGGTACGAGCGGGAGCGGCTCCTCTCGATGCTGACCGTCTTCCTCGGGACCAGGTCGATGCAGGAGCTCGGCCTTCCGAAGAGGCTGCCGTGGGCGCACGCCTACCTGCTGCCGGTGAACGTGCTCAGATACCGGGTCCTCGGACGGACCGAGGAGGGCCGGGCTCGCCTGGAGCGGCGAGGCGAGCGAAATGCCGACTCGCTGCTGGCCAGCTACTTCGGCTCCGGGCGCGCGGCGGTCGGCGACCTCCCGGAGTGATTGCGTCAGTCGCGGGTGGCGCCGGGAGCAGTGAGGGCGGCCTGGACGGTGCCGTCGATCAGGGCGGCGGCCTCGGCCGCCTTGATCTCGCCCCGGTAGACGGCGCCGGAGGCGGCGTGGAGGACGCTCTGGAGCAGGGTCAGCTGCCACTCGAGCGGCTGGTCGTCGCGGAAGCTGCCGTCGCGGCGCCCGCGCTCCATGAGCGGCTTCCAGCGGTCGATCAGCCCGAGGTGGACCGCCTGGAACTGCTCGAGGGGCATGCTCTGCTCGGCGGCGACGATCAGCGCGCCGTACTGCTGGGTCAGTCGCCACGACGCCTCGAGGAGGCGGTTGAGAGCGGCACGGGGATCGCCATCGAGGTCGACCGCACCGAGCGCCTCGTCGGACTGCTGGATCGCACGTTCGACGACCTGGGTCACCAGGGTCGCCCGGGACTCGAAGTGACCGTAGAGCGTGACCCGGCCGACGCCTGCTGCCTTGGCGATGTCGGCGACGCTGACGTCGGGATCGCGGGCGAGGCAGGCGGTGGCCGCGTCCATGATCGACTCGATGTTCTTACGTGCGTCGGCGCGCTTGAGGGTCGTCACGGCCGGGAACCTCCCACGAGATGTTGAGCATCAGGGTATCGGCTGCCGTGCAGCCGGCCACGCGCACATCACCTTGGCGCGGACCGTGGCGCCGAGCCGTCGATAGAACCGGATTGCGGCGTCGTTGTCGGGTTGTACGCCCCAGGTGATCGTCAGGCCGCCGGCACGCCTCGCCAGCGCGGTCATCAGCAGCCGGCCGACACCGGCGTCGCGATGGCCGGGTCGGACGTAGAGGTCGTCGAGGGCGATGATGTCGCTGCCCGACCACAGGTGCAGGCGGCGTACGGCTGAGACGTAGCCGACCGGCTGCCGGTCGATCTCGGCGAGCAGCACGATGATGTCGGGGCGCTCGAGGTAGCCGGCCCACTGCCCGGCGGTCACGGTGACGGAGCCGGACTGGGCCTGGTGGGCGGCGATCTCTCCGATGAGCGTACGCACGGTCTCGGCGTCGTCCGGGGTCGCTTCGCGTACGACGACGTCCGGGTGGGTGCTCATGCTGGTTCCTGGTCCGTCGCTGCGTGGGCGTGGTGGGCGTGGCTCCCGGAGTACTCGCCGGGGCGCGCGAGCATCGCCACGAGCATGAAGAGCAGCATGAGTACGTGACCGAGCAGCATCAGGCCACCGGCGTCGATGAGCCCGAGCCAGAGGAAGGGAAAGAGGACCACGAAGCCGGCGTACATCGCCGCCGACATCTCGACGATCGGCCTCGGTCCGTGTCCGCGGAAGCGCATCCAGGCAGCCATCGGGATCACCATCGTGGTGGCCATGACCAGCGAGTCGACGTCGGCGCGGTGCACCCACGCGCTCTCCGGTGCTCCGCCGACGGCGAGCAGCCAGAGCGGGTAGAGCAGCATCATCCCAACGGCCATCGCGATGACCATCTGGAGGTAGTGGAGCGCGAACGAGAGCGCGCGGGGTCTGGGGCGGTGGGTCGTGGTCATGACTGGGTCTCCTGGTGAGTCTCTTGGGAATCAGCGGTGGGTGACTGACGGCCGGGGATCAGCACCCCGGCGAGGACGGCGGCGAGAGCTGCGATCACGGCCGCGACCAGGTAGGCCCTCTCGAAGCCGTCGGTGGTGCCGTCGACGAGGCTCGCCGCGGCGACGCCGGACATGACCGCCGCGCCGAGCGAGGCGCCGAGCTCGTGGAAGGTGCTCAGGATGCCGGAGGCGACGCCCGCGAGCTGCGGCTCGACCTGGCTCAGCGCGGTCGCGGCCGCGACCACGAAGAGGACGCCGAGGCCGGCGGAGCCGATGCTGACCGCGACCACGGTGGACAGGGTGCTCATGCTGATCGCGGGTACGACGAGCCCGGCGGCGGCGATGAGCAGCCCAGCGATCCCGAGGGTGCGAGCGCCGATGCGGCCGATGAGCCTGCCGGCCAGCTGCGCGCCGACCATCGTCGCGGCGGCGACAGGGAGGAACAGCAGCCCGGTCGCGAGCGGCCCGTGCCCGGCGGCGCTCTGCAGGTAGAACGTCCCGAGGAAGAAGACCGCCACCATCAACCCGGTCGCGACGAACAGCACGAAGGTGCCGGACAGGACCGGTCGCCGGGTGACCAGGGCAGGGTCGATCAAGGGATGACGCGTACGTCGCAACCAGCCGGCCAGGACGGCGTATCCGGCGATCCCGGCGACGACCAGCAGGATGGTGCGGCTCGACGTCCAGCCCTCGTCGCCGGCCTCGATGAAGCCGAGGATCAGCAGCCCGGTGGAGGCGGTGACGATCAGTGCGCCGACGAGGTCGAGACGTACGTCGCCTCCCCAGGCCGGCAGCGGCGGGAGCTGCCGGGCCAGGAGGACCGCCACGACGACGCCGACCGGGACGTTGATCAGGAACACCCACTCCCAGCCCGGCCCGGCGGTCAGCGCACCACCGAGGAGCACGCCGATCGCCGCGCCGCCGGCGCCGAGCGCCGACCAGACCCCGAGCGCGCGGTTGCGCTCCTCGCCGTCGAAGAGCCGGACCACGATGGAGAGGGCAGCGGGGGAGAGCATCGCGGCCCCGACCCCCTGTGCGACCCGTCCGCCGATCGCCAGCTCCGCGCTGGTCGCGAAGCCGGTGGCCAGCGAGGCGACGGTGAAGGTGGCGAGCCCCGCGAGGACCACGGGCTTCGGGCCGAACAGGTCGGCAGCCCGGCCGCCGAGCAGCATCAGCCCGCCGAACGCGAGCGTGTAGGCACTCACCACCCAGGTCAGCGCATCGCGACCCAGGCCGAGGTCGGCGCCCATGTGCGGCAGCGCGATCGCCACCACGGTGACGTCGAGGATCAGCATGAGCTGCGCCAGCCCCAGCAAGCCGAGCAGCCGCCATCGGCGCGGATCGGGAGAGTGGGCGACGGCAGCGTCGGGGTGGGTGTCTGAGGTCATGGCGCGCCTCCTGAGGGCACAAGTCGAACATCGATGTACGAGATATTAACTCGAACATCGATGTTCGACAACGGGGTTTCTCGGAGCGCCGCCCCTTGCACGGTCCTGAGGTCGCGCCCATGGTGGGTACAGCGACCATCGAGAGAAGGGCCAGGAGCATGTCTTCACACACCTACCGCGTCACCGAGATCGTCGGGACCTCAGACGAAGGACTGGAGCAGGCGATCCGCAACGGCGTCGGCCGAGCGAGCAAGACGCTGCGGCACCTGGACTGGTTCGAGGTCACCGAGATCCGCGGACACGTCGATGACGACGACATCCAGCACTTCCAGGTCGGGCTGAAGGTCGGCTTCCGGATGGAGGACGACTGACGGCCACCGGGTCTACGCCTGAGGGCTCCTCGGCATGAACGCAGGCCAGGCGGCGTGGTCGATGGCGAGCCAGGGCTCGGCGGCGACTCCGCGGGGCGTGGCGTCCACGATCGCGCGCACCTCGCGGTTGAGATGCGGCTGATCGGAGTAGCCGGCGCGCGCCGCGGCCTCGGCGGGCGGGGTGCCGCCGGCGAGGAGTCGGGCGGCGCGGTCGAAGCGGACGAGGCGGGCGGCGTGCTTGGGGGAGAGGCCGACCTGGGCGCGGAACCGGGACCACAGCCGCTGCCGCGACCAGCCGGTCTCCGCCGCGAGCGTGCTGATGTCGGTCCGGCCGTGGTGGAGATGGGTCTGGTGCCAGGCGTACGCGACCTCGCGGTCGACCCTCCGCCGACCGTCGAGGCGGCTGCCGAGGAAGCCGGACATCACCGCGAACCGCTCGTCCCACGACGTGGTGCGCCGCAGGTGGTCGCCGAGGCGTCTCGCGCTCGGTCCCAGGACATCGTCCAGCCCGGCGAAGGTGCCAGTGAGGCCGGCGGTGTCGAGAAGCTCGGTGGCGAGCACCGGCGACAGGCGCACCTGCAGGCACTCGCCCGCGCCTGCGCCCCGCACGGTCACGCCGCCGGGCAGCAGCCCGACCGCGACGCTTCCTGGCATCCGTACGCCGTGGTCGTCATCGACCGCCTAGGCCTGGTCGCCGAGGTCGAAGAGCAGGGTGACCGCCGGGTGGGCGACCATCGCGATGGCCGCCGGACCGGTCCCGCGATAGCGGAAGCCGGCCATGTGGACGCCAGGGATCGGCGCGGCACCGAGCGAACTCCGGGGGATGGTGACATCCACCTGCGACCAGTCCATGGCTTCAGGCTAGATCGGAACCCAAGGCTGACATTCGTCCAAGACGGCGCAGGCGGCGGCAGGCGATCGTGACGACCATGACTACGTACGAACAGCCGACCACCCACGGTGTCCACCTGCTTCGAGACGGCACGGAGACGGCGCCGCCCGTACTGCTCATCCATGGCTCCGGGGCCACGGGATCGACCTGGCAGCCGATGGTGGCGCCGCTGGCGGATCGGTTCCAGGTCCTCCGGGTCGACCTGCCGGGCTGCGGAAGGTCGAGCGCGGCGGCGACCTACGCCGTGCCCGACCAGGCCGAGCGGGTCGCCGCGGTGCTGGACGAGCTCGGCCTCGAGGACGTGGCGGTCGTCGGCCACTCGAGCGGCGGATATGTCGCCACGGCGCTGGCCGAGCGGCGTCCGGAGCTGGTCGGATCGCTGGCGCTGATCAGCACCGGACCGAGCATGGCGGCGCTGCTTCCGGAGCCGGCCCTGGTCAAGCTGCTGACCGGCGCGGTGCTCGGCGCGCTGGTGTGGCCGCTGCGGACGAACACGCTGCTCCGGAAGGGGATCGCCGCCACCGCCGCCCGGCCGGTGACGATCAGCGACGAGGTGGTCGACGACCTGAGGAGAACGTCGTTCAAGACGTTCCGGGCGATCATGCGGGCGAACCGCGACTACATCGACGAACTGAGCATCCCGCAGCGGCTCGCGAGGCTGGACCGGAAGCCGTTGGTGGTCTTCGGCGATGCCGATCCACGATGGGATCCTGCATCCGCGCACGACTACGACATCGTGCCCGGTTCGCGGGTGGCGTACCTCGCCGGCGTCGGACACCTCGCGATGCTGGAGGCGCCGGAGGAGACGGCCCGGCTGCTGCTCGACTTCCTCGGCTGAGCTCGGCTCACGGGAGCGCGGGGTCGCGGGGGAGCACGCCCGGTCCCTCGCGGAGCTCGAAGACGAGCTGCGTCTCGGTCTGCCGTACGACCCGGTGGACCGTGACGTGCTGGAGGACGAAGTCGCGCAGCGCCTCGGCGTCCTCGACGGCGACGTGGAGGTGGAAGTCGTCGGCGCCGGCGACGTGGAAGGCCTGGATCACGCCGGGGGTCGTGGCCAGATCGTCGTAGAGCTTCTCGACGTGCTCCTTGCTGTGGCTGCCGAGCCGCACCTTGATGACGGCCTGCAGCGGGTAGCCGAGGGAACGGACGTCGACGTCGAGACGGCGGCCGTTGATGACGCCGCTGTCGCGCAGGGCGCGCAGCCGGTAGGCGCAGGTCGACTCGGCGAGACCGAGGCGCGATGCGAGGGCCTTGTTGGTGAGCTCGGGGTTGGTGCCGAGCTCGCCCAGGATGCGGCGGTCGATGGAGTCGAGGGCGGTTGCGGAGGGTTGTTCTTTCGCCAACGGTGACTCCCTGGGACGCGGGCTGAGTTGCTCGAAGATGTCAGTATCTGGCATTCGCTGGGATCTTCGGCAATCGATATGGCCTGATCTTGTGGTTCCCGCCAGCATCGCACCATGCCGATCGCGAACCACCACCTCGACTCACTCGCCGTCCACGCCGGCCGGGACGACCTGGCGATGCTCGGCGTCCACGCCCTGCCACTGGACCTGTCCTCGACCAACCCGCTCCCCGACATCGAGCGCGGGGGAGCCTCCTACGAGGCCATGGCGACCGGTGGCCAGCCGCTGTCCGATGGCGGGTACGTCTACCAGCGGCTGTGGAACCCCACCGTCGCGCGCTTCGAGTCGGCGCTGGCCCAGCTCGAGCGCGCGGAGACGTCGGTCGCGTACGCCTCGGGCATGGCGGCCATGACCGCCGCGATCATCGCGAGCACGTCCTTCAGCGGCAAGCGCCACATCGTCGCCGTCCGGCCGCTGTACGGCGGCACCGACCACCTGCTCGCCTCCGGACTCCTGGGTGTGGAGGCGACGTTCTGTGCCGAGCACGAGGTCGCCGCGGCGGTTCGGCCTGACACGGCGCTGGTGGTGCTGGAGACCCCGGCCAACCCGACTCTCGACCTCGTCGACATCGCCTCTGTCGTGGCGGCTGCTGGTGAGGTACCGGTGCTCGTGGACAACACCTTCGCCACCCCGATCCTGCAGAACCCGCTCGAGCTGGGCGCGGCGATGTCGCTGCACAGCGCCACCAAGTACATCGGCGGTCACGGCGACGTCGTCGGCGGCGTGATCGCGTGCGACGAGGAGACGGCCGTGCTGTTGCGTCAGGTCCGCGCAGTCACCGGCGGCCTTCTCCATCCCCTCGGCGCCTACCTCCTCCACCGCGGCCTCGCCACCCTCCCGACCCGCGTCCGCGCCCAGCAGGCTGGCGCGGTCGAGATCGCGGAGTGGCTGCAGTCCCATCGGGCGGTCGAGCGGGTCTACTTCCCCGGCCGGGACGACGATCGCGGCCTGGTCGGCAAGCAGATGACCGGCCCCGGCGCCATGATCGCGATCGCCCTGCGCGGCGGATACGACGCCGCCGCCCGCCTCACCTCGTCGGTGCAGCTCTTCACCCACGCCGTCTCGCTCGGCGGCGTCGACTCCCTCATCCAGCACCCCGCCGGCCTCACCCACCGCCCGGTCGCCGCCCACGCCAAGCCCTCAGCGAACCTCGTACGCCTCTCGATCGGCCTCGAGAGCCCAGAAGACCTGATGGCCGACCTCGACGCCGGGCTCTCGGGCGTGTCCACCTGACGTTCGACCGAGGCTGTCTGGCCGAATTCGTAGCGAACGGGTGTCACCGGAAAGAACGCTGCGCCGCCGCGGTGAGTGGGGCTACGACACCGTCGAGGCGGGATTCGTGCTCAGCACTCGTTGCGCGACGGCGGTGGTCGCCTCGACGCCGAGGAACCCGACGACGCGGGTGACCCGATCGATGTCGAGCGGGAGCAGACCAGGGGTACCGGGGACGTCCGGGGTGAGCCGGAGGTCGAGGTCGTCGCGGCAGGTCATCATCCGCAGGTTGAAGTCGTAGCGCTCCCGGGCGCCGGGCGCGGACAGAGCGCGGACGACGCGCGCGCCGATGCGGCGTACGCCGGTCTCGGCCGCCCACGCGTCGAGGACCTCGGTCACCTTCCGCCCGTCGTTGTCCGAGATGTCGGACCAGACACCGTCCATGGGGCCGACTTGGTCCAACAGGGCCGCCGCGGTCTTCTCGCCGATGCCGCTGACACCGGGGAGGTTGTCGCTGGCGTCACCGCGGAGGGCGGCGTACTCCAGATAGCGAGAGGCCGGCACGCCGTACATCGCATACAGCCGGGCGGGGTTGAGCAGGGGAGAGCCGTTGATCCCGCCGTTGATCAGCCGCAGGACCTGGGTGTGCTCGCTGATCAGCGCGAACGCGTCGCGGTCGGAGGTGATGACGACGCAGTCCCAGCCGTTGCGGCCGGCCCACGCGGCGCCGGAGGCATTGACGTCGTCGGCCTCGAGACCTGGGGGAGTGAGGGTCGCGAGCCCGAGGGCGTCGAGCATCGCGCCGGCGCGGCCGAGCTGCTCGACCAGCATCGGGTCCTTCTCAGCGCGGCCGGCCTTGTAGTCGGGATAGGCGTCCCGGCGTACGGAGGCGGTGCGGTCGTCGAGGCCGAAGAGCACCGCGTCGGGAGCGAAGGCGTCGATCGAGTCGAGGATCTGCCGCAGCATGCCGTGCAGCGCCCAGGCGGGCCGGCCGGCACGGTCGATCATGCGGGTATGCGCCCGGGCATGATGGTTGCGGTGCAGGAGCGACGGGGCGTCGACGACGAGCAGGAGGCGGCGCGAGCCGGTCACGCGTTCCTGCCCAGCCGCCAGCCACCCTCCGGCAGCTCGAGCGCCGACTCCGGACCCCAGGACCCCTGCGGGTAGCTCTCCACGTCGGGCCGGTGCTCGAGGACCGGCTGGCAGATCTCCCACAGCCGCTCGACCTCGCGCGCGCTGGTGAACAGGGTCCGGTCGCCGTTCATGACGTCGAGGATCAGTCGCTCGTACGCCTCCAGCGGCCCGGCGTCCGGCGCGTCCCCCGCGAGGTCGAGGCGGAAGACGCCCTCGGTCAGCGCCATGCCGGGGCCGGGCCGCTTGGCGCGTACGTCGATCTCGATCCGGGGGTCGTCGCTGAGCTCGATCACCAGCTCGTTGGGCTCCGAGGAGCCGGAGTCGGCCGGCTGCAGCCACCGGTGCCGTGGGTCGATGAACCGGATCGTGATCGTCCGCCGCCCGGCCGCGAGCGCCTTGCCGGTGCGCAGGTAGAACGGCACCCCGCGCCAGCGGTCGTTGTCGATCCACGCCTCGATGGCGACGTACGTCTCCACATCGGAGTCGGCGGCGACATCGGGCTCCTCGCGGTAGCCCTCGTACTGCCCGAAGACCACGCGCTCGGGATCCAGCGGCCGCACGGCCGCGAAGGCGGCGGCCTTCGCCGCGCGGATCGCGCCTTCGCGGAACGCGTGCGGATCCTCCATCGCCACGAACCCGAGCAGCTGGCACAGGTGGGTGGTGACCATGTCGCGCAGGCAGCCGGTGCCCTCGTAGAAGCTGCCGCGCCCCTTGACGGTGAGCTTCTCCGGTACGTCGATCTGCACCGACTCGATGCTGTGCCGGTTCCAGGCGGGCTCGAAGAGGCCGTTGGCGAAGCGCAGCGCCAGCAGGTTCTGCACCGCCTCCTTCCCGATGAAGTGGTCGATCCGGAAGATCTGCTTCTCGTCGAACGCCTCGCTGAGCACCGCGTCGAGCTCGCGCGCCGAGGCCAGGTCGGTCCCGAACGGCTTCTCCGCGACCAGCCGGCTGCGGACGTTGAGCTGCTCGCGGTCGAGCATCGCGACCATCGGCTCCACAGCCTGCGGCGGCACGGAAAGATAGAGAAGGCGCTGTACGTCGCCCAGGGTCTGCCCGCTCTCGAGCGCGAGCCTGTCCTCGGCCTCGTGCACCGCCTCGGCCAGTGCCTTGCCGTCCTCGGCGGAGGAGGCGACGAAACGGATCCGCTCCAGCAGCGGCCGAGCCACGGTCTCGTCGACCTCCCCGACGAACTCCTTCAGCGCCTGGTGCACGTGACTGCGGAAGTCCTCATCAGTGCCCGGCGAGCGCCGCCCGCTGCCGATGATCGCGAGCTGATCCGGGAGCCGCTTCGCCAGCGCGAGCCGATACAGCCCGGGGAACAGCTTGCGCGCGGCCAGATCGCCGGTCGCGCCGAAGAGAACGAGTACGTGCGGGGCTGGTTTGGTGGACACATCCTTAGTCAACCACTCGCGGTGGTATTGCCAGGGAACTCGCGCTACCAGCGTGCGTACAGCAGTGAAGCCCACGGGGGGATCGCGAAAGCGCAGCGACATTTTACTATCGGGATGTTTAGAACCCGACGGAGTGGGTAGAACCACTCTGAGGCGCCTCGACGGGGTGTCGTGTATTGGAAACCGCGGGAAAGGCAATGATCGATGAGTGACTTCGGGGCAACATACGACGAGATGACCGGCACCGCCGACAAGCTCGACCAGGGCAAGGACACGATCGAGTCGGCGCTGGACGAGTGCCAGGGCTATGTCGACGAGCTCGTTCAGGACGGGTTCAAGACGGAGAAGGCGTCCGGTAAGTTCCAGGACGGCTACACGGAGATGACGACCGGTCTGAAGGACGCCATTGCTGGTGTCGAGGACATGGCTCAGGCTCTGCGTGACATGGCCACGGCGATCCAGGACCTCGACAGCCAGCTCGCCGGCGGCTGAGAGCCTGACTCTCCGGCTGGTGGGGACGTGAACCGTCTCCACCAGCCTCCCTGACCATTGCGAGGCCGCCAGGCGGCCTCGGCGTGATGTAGACCAGCAAAGGACCTGGAGGCGAACTTCGTGGCAGACGTGTTGATTCCGTTCGACCGGATGGAGGAACTGAGCAACGCGCTCGGTCTGATCATCACCGAGTTCAAAGAAGCTGGCTCGCGCACGGGCGAACTGGAGAGTGCCATTCGTACGCCGCTTCCAGGCTGGACTGCGTTGAGGGATCGAGCAAGCGACTTCGAGTCGAAGTGGGACGACAAGCGTGAAACGTTGCGCGAGAAGCTCGAAGAGATGAAGAAGCGGGTAGACGAGAATCGTCAGGCTTGGGCCGACTTGGATGCCGAGCTCGCGCAGATGCAGGAGGGCACCTGATGACCGAGAACGACCCCAAGTACCGTCGGCCCTCCATGCCGGACACACATGGCGGGCGAGAGCTGCTGAAGATCGATGGCGACGCCGGAGACATCGGCACCAGGGCCGACGCGATCATCGACCTCGGCGAGAAGATGTCGACCGCGGCTGACACGCTGCAGCTGTTCGCCGACGGCGATCTCGGTATCGGCGACTCCTTGGAGAAGATCCGCGAACAGGCCAAGGAGGTCTACGCAGACCTGCGCACCGCGGGCCAGCGCTACACCCCGAGCGGCGAGGCGCTGAAGGCGTACTCGCAAGCACTCGAGACCGTTCAAGACGCGACCGACAGCCTCGTCACCAACGCCGAGACCGCCTGGGAATCGGTCAACACCACCTCATTCGCGCTACTCGAGGTCCAGCAGGCGCAGGAACAGCACGACCAGGAGGCCGAGAACAAGCCCGTAGGCGAGGGCGACGGCGAGTCCGAAGCCCAACGGCCCGACGCTTCGGGTGAGCAGGCAGCCTTCGACTCGGCAGTCTCGGACTGGGAAAGCTACTGGGGCGGCTACGACGCCCCGGTGTCTACCTGGGAGGACGCGTACGGCGTCGCTCGCGACGATCTCGAAGAGGTCAACGAGAACGGCGTCGAGGACGGGTTCTGGGACGACGCGATGCCCTTCGTCGAGGGGGCCTTGAAGGTGCTCCAGGTGGTCGGCTTCGTGGCGCTCATCATCGCGATCTGCCTTACCGGCCCCATCGCCGCGATCGCCGCGGTGATCGGGATCGTCGCGGGTGTGTTGACCCTCGCCTTGGAAGCGTCGAAGTTCTTGGGCGATCGTGGTTCGTGGCGAGGTATGGCGCTCGCGGCACTTGGCGTGGTTCCCTTCGGGAAGTTTGCCAGTCTGGGCAAACTCGCTGACGGGCTCTCATCTCTCAAGTTCTCCCGGCTCGCCGGTTCAGCAAGGACGTGGGGACGTGCCTTGGACAACTCCGCCATGAGTAAGTTCGGAGTTGATTCGGCGGACTGGATGGTGCGTCATGGGTTGAACACGCGCAACATGCTGCGCACCTTTACTCTGGCGACGGATGTCAGGCCCAATACGTACAGCCAGGTATTGCACGGCTTGTGCGGCTTCAAGCCAGGCCAGGTGCCGACGTCGACCGCGGATGCGATTGCAGGCACGTTCCAGGGTGTGGGCACCTCGATTTCCAACATCGTCGGTATGGGCGATCTAGTGACGGGCGGCTGATGGGTATCGCAGACGGACTTCGAGCTGAGCTCTTTGGGGCCACAGCAAAGACGCCACCGTTCGGGATGCTCTTGCCTGAAGGGTGGGTAGCCAGACCGGCTGATATGGAATCGCTGGGCGCTCAGGCTCAGTCAGCGCTTGCGCGAGTGCCGGGTGCAGACGGGGCTCGCCTACGCGCGAGCGTCGACTCCGTGATCGCCCAGGCGGGGACAACCCCGGAGTCACACGAGCGACTGATCGCCTGGATCAGCCAACAGGACGTGTCGGTAGATGACTTCGCTCCGATGAGTCTGGCGCTGGCCTGGTTGGAGGCACCCCCAGGAACGTCCATGACGTCCCTGGCCAAGCAACTCGTGAGCGGTCGCGGCGCGGGCCCTCTTGACGAAGGTGGCTCGATCCTCCGGTGGGTGGACCGCGAAGATCTTCTTGTCGACGGTGGTGTGGTGCACACCGTCCAGCCCACGTACCTGATCCGTGTTCCTCACGCCCCGGAGACCGCGCTCGTCATCCGCGCCACGATCCTTGATGGCGCGGAGGGCAACCACATCGATGAAGAGGGGATCGCGGCCATGACCCTTCTCAGCGACAGCATCGTTGCGACGTTCCGATGGAAGCGCCATGGCTGAGTTCACGATCCAGCCCGATCCTGCGCTCTGGCACGAAGTGCCCGGTCCGTCCGGAGAAGCGCAGTTCGTCGAAGACCGCTCGGCGGGACTCGTGGGCGACAGCGAACAGGTTGCTGCGACGATGGCCAAACTTGCGGTCGCTGCTCGCGCCACGACCGCGGATCTCACATTGTTGTTGCAGGAGCCGCGGTCCTCGCTGTACGCAGTGGCGACCTTCTCGCTCTACACCGACAAGGAACCAGCTGGGTCCATACAGGAAGCGTTGGACCTCGTCACTGGAGGCGAGGTTGGATCGTGGGAACCGACCATCGTCCCGGTCGAACTGGGCCGAGTACGCGGGTTTCGAGTCTCAGAGCTCTATCCGGCTGAGGTCGAAAGTGGTGTGGAATCGGATGCGACCGCATTGCACCTCACTCAGACGACATACGTCGTCTCGATCGCCGGAAACCTGGGGACGGTCTCGCTCTCTCCGGCCTCGTCTCCCGCCGCTGGTATGGTTCTGGCCCTTGTCGAGCCGGTGATATCGACCTGGGAGGTCACAGCTTGAACGACAGCAGCGACAAGGCCGTAAGGTCGAGGATCGATGACGCGGTATCTGCCACACCCGAGATCGATCTGACTGCATCTCGGATGGACGAGGTCGTCCTGAACGCAACGGGCAACGATGGAATCGTCGATGACCTCTTCGTTGCGGCGAAGAAGACAAGACAGTCCATGGAGCATGGAACTCATGCACACGAAGACGGACCGTTCCTTGGTTGTGTGGGCCTGCTTGCGTTGGTGACAGCGGCTGCTGCGGCGGGCGGGATCTTCGGCAGGTTCGGTCAGTCGCCCGGGTGGTCGTGGATGCCTCCAGTCCTCTCGCCGATGGTCGCTGTGCTGCTAGTCGTACTCGCCGCCGCGTCGTTTCGTCGCCCAGCGCGCCAGAGCTCGGCGAGGATGGGCACGTTCGCGCTCGTACTTGTCGTTGTCGCTGGTGGCGTCACGCTGTTTCTGCCTGGCGTAAAGCTGTGGGAGCAGGTGTCGATCGTGATCTCGGTGGTGGTTACAGGTGCTGCAGTCGTGTGGATGCACGTCGGCCGGGCGCGCAATGCCGAGGCGGCGCGGGATCGCGATCTTGCTTTCCTCCGTGCACGTCGTGAGGCGCGTGCGTCCCTCGCGGAGGAGCGGGTTCGAGCGACGCAGGAACTTGAGGAGCGATTGCGACGAGAGCAGGTCGACTTCGTCTATCTCGAGAGCCTCTGGGCACATGCCGCGGAGCGTGCTCAACGACGCGGCGTAACCGGAATCGACCGGGTGCCAGGCCCTATCGGTGCCTCGAAGCTGGCCTCGATCCTTGACATACCTCGCGACCACCGCGACGAAGCGGACGAGTTGACGGAGGCTGGCTGGGAAGCCAAACGCGATCCTCGTTGACTCCTGGTTCCCGGCATGCGCCGGCTGGGCATCAGCCAGAGGCGACGCCAGGACTCTCCGGTGTAGTGGGAACTCCTCCAGATGGCGGTGTCGCTTGAGCAGTGGTCGACCAGATGGCCGAGAGGTGATGAAGAACGCCGTCCGCGGTGTTGCCGCCGATGACCTCAGTGGCGGCAGCGAGGACTTCCGGGGCGGCGTTGGCGACGGCGTACGCCTGATCCGCTGCCCCGAACATGGGCAGGTCGTTGAGGTTGTCGCCGTAGGCAATGACTTGGTCGACGTCCAGGTAGTCGCGCAGCCAGGCGACGGCGTGGGCCTTGGTGGCGCGCGCAGCGCTGAGCTCGAGGTAGGTGTCCTGCGGATGGTGCGTGTCGATCTGCGCAATGAGCGAGAGCCTGCCGTCGGTGGCCGCCGCGATGTCGACGGTCAGCGCCGCGATGGCCGATGCCTCTCCGATGATCGTGGCGTAGAAGATGCCGTCGCGGGGGAGACGGGCCCAGTCCGTGGCCGGCCGAAACCGTCGGTCCCCGACCCTGTCTGCGAGAAAGCGGCGCATCCCTTCGGACTCTTCGCCCTCGACCCACGTCGCCCGCTCGGCTGTTGGCGTGCCGCTGTAGACGATCGGAGGAACCCGATGCTTCTCGCAGAGCCGGATCACGGTGTCCAGGTCGTCCTCCGCCCTGCGCTCCTCGTTGAGTATCGCGCCGGTGTGCGGGTCGAGCTGGAACGCACCGCCGGAGACGGTGACCGGGATCCGCAGGTCGAGCCCATCGGTGACACGGGTCGCGGAGACGTACGAGCGGGCGGTTGCGTACGTGAACAGCAGGCCGTTGGCGACGAGCTCGTTGATGCCGTCACGCGTTGATGGCGAGAGCACGGCGCCGGGGCCGAGGAGCGTGCCGTCGAGGTCGCTGAGGATCAGGGCGTTCATAGGCTCCCGTTTCTCGTCGGAGTACTTCGAGGCCGTTGGGGCCCGAACGTCGAGGCGAGTACTTCGCGGCGGGACGGTGCGCTAGCCTGCATGTCGGATCGGTCTATGAATGGATGCGTTCGTCGGCGCGCCATAGGAAGTGGAGATCGGCGAGATCGATTTCTCGGCGATCCTTTAGGAAGTCGGCGTAATTAGCGACGAGCCCTCCGGATGCTAGAACTAGACCTGGGACCACGAGGGGAGCGAAGGTAAGCAGCCCAACTGTCGTTAGAATGCCTCCAGCGGTTACTGCTACGGCGGAACGCGCACCGAGCAGGCGGGTTGACCTCTTCATCCTGAGTTCAAGCGCAGCCACTGCTGGCGTGAGAACGTCATCCACGACCGAGGCGCCCACGTGCTGCGCATCTTCGCTAGGGAGAGCCTTTAGGCGCTCCTCGATCGTACGTACCAAGGCTCCACGAAATACTTCGAACTCCTCTGGTTCATCGCGCCGAAGAACCAAGAGTTGATCCACGGTCGCGCCTTCGATTGCTGGAAGGCGAAGAGTCAGAGCGACGTCGGCCACTGACCTATCCGACGATCCTCTGAGGTCATAGTATTTGCCTTCCTTGAGCGCGGACTGTCCGAGTGCGCCACGAACGTCGCGAGAGAGCCAGACGCTACGGGTGAGGCCAGCTACGACCCTTTTTGCCTGGACGCGGGCGATATATGGACCGATGCGTGAGCGAGGCATTCGGCGTTCAAGAGTTCCTGTTGTTGTGGTGCTGATGAGGGGGTGTTGGAAGGTGTATCGTAGGCCTGAGCGCGTCTCCCTGAGGCTTAGTTCGAAACCCTTTGAGAGTTCACGCGTGAGTTCATCGACTGCTGCGTCAGTCGGAGGCATGCCCGCCTCGGCTGCGTGCTGGTTCATATGGTCGGTGCACAGTTGTGCTTTACGTCTGAACGTAAATAGTTCCTCGGCCCCGATGCTGCGAATATGAAGGGCTGCTGCGACGTGATTAGCAACCATCTTTCGGTGGAGCTGTCGATCACCTTGGGCCGTGCGAACAATGAACTCGTTGGGGTCGAGCCCGCTTACAATAATTCGGTCGAAGTAGCACCAAGATCGATACACGAGGTCGTCGACGGTCTGTTTTAGACACTCGGCCATTCCGCAGCCCAATACACCTGACAAATCTAGGCCCGTGCCTGCCACGAGTGAACGGCCGGCGCCAATTGGCTCTGGCGCGTGACTCCGCGCCACGTCCGCGGCGATGATTATCCGCTCGTATCCAGCAGGGGTACGAAGCACATCGTCGAGGGCGCCGAGGTCGGATATCCCCTCTTCGTCTAGCCAGTCAAGCAACCAATACGTTGCCATTCAACCTCCCGTGAAGTCAGCTCCTTCGCAAACCATCCCGGTGATGATATCCCCCACGCCAATGTAAGTATGTGCATCTTCTGGGGTCCATCGCGCCTTGCCATGACGGAGCATCTGATGAGGAGCGTGTAGGTCTTCGGGATGCTGTTTGGCTGCTCGTGTACCTCAAACTATGTATCGCCGGAAACCGGCCTGCTCGGGTGAACGCGTCCGGGGGATGGTGGACAGATGGACGCATCGCAGCAGACGGCGGACGAAGTCGCTGAGCGACTCTTCGGGTCACTCCTCGGCACGGTCGAGACGGTCTCGGTCTTCATCGGAGACCGACTGGGGTGGTATCGGTCGCTGGCGGACGAGGGGCCGGCGAGTGCGATCGAGCTGGCGGGACGTACGGGGACCCAGGTCCGGTACGCACGGGAGTGGCTGGAGCAGCAGGCGGTGGTGGGGCTGTTGGTGGTCGAAGCCGACGGCGAGCCGGACGAGCGGCGGTTCGCGATTCCAGAGAGCACCGCTGAGGTGATGACGGATACGAGCAGCTTGGCCTATCTGGCGCCCATCGCCCGGATGTTCGGGGCGGTGGGGCCGGCGCTGCCGCAGCTGATGGAGGCGTACCGGAACGGTGGTGGGGTCAGCTGGGATGAGCTCGGGAACGATGCGAGGCAGTCGCAGGCTGATGCGAACCGGCCGTGGTACGAGAAGCAGCTCGGGCCGGCACTGGCAGGCGTGCCCGAAGTCCACGACGTCCTCGCCACGAAGGGATGTCGGGTTCTCGACGTGGGCTGTGGCGGGGGATGGTCGAGCATCGCGCTGGCTCGCGCCTACCCCGATGCCACCGTGCTGGGCATCGACATCGACCAGCCTTCGGTCGACATGGCCGTCGCGAACGCACGCGAGGCAGGGGTCGAGGACCGGGTGAGGTTCGTCTGCCAGGACGCGGCCACCCTTGACGAGGGGACGGTCGACGTGGCCTTCGCCTTCGAGTGCGTGCACGACATGCCTCGGCCGGTCGAGGTGCTCAGCGCGGTGCGGAGGACGCTTGTGCCCGGCGGATCTATGGTGGTGATGGACGAGGCCGTGGCGGAGAGCTTCGCGCCGGACGGCGACGAGCTGGAGCGGCTCATGTACGGGTTCAGCCTCCTGGTCTGTCTGCCGGACGGGCTCTCGTCGCCGCCGAGCGTCGGGACCGGGACGGTGATGCGGCCCTCGACGCTGCAGGGCTACGGCGAGGCCGCGGGGTTCAGCAGGTTCGAGGTCCTCCCGGTCGAGGGGTTCGGGTTCTGGCGGTTCTACCGGCTCTTCTGATCCGTCGTGGCGACGAGCTGATCTCATGGCGCTTGCGGTGTGCCAGCTCTTCGACGCTCGGTCCGACCGGCTGGTGCGTGAGCTCTGGGCGCGGTTGGAGGAGGCCGGAGTCCGCACCATGGCGAGCCACACCCACGGCCACCACCACCCGCACCTCTCGTTCGCGGTCCTGCGGACGTGGGAGCTCCGTTCGGTGCGCGACACGCTCGACGGGCTTCCGGAGGGCGAACCGTTCCACTGCGCCAGTCATGGCTCACTGATCTTTCCGCGTGGCCGGGTGGCCCTGGCGCCCTCGTTCTCAGCCACGGTGGCGATGCGGCAGGACCGTGTCGCGCGAGCGCTCCTCGAGTCCGGAGCAGACCTGCACAAGCACTACCGGCCCGGTCTGTGGTTGCCGCACGTGTCGGTGGCCACTCGTGCCTCGGCGGACCAGCTTCCGGTGATCGTCAACGCCGTCGCCGATGTCCTTCCGCTCGAGCTGCATGCGGTTCGTACCGCCTTGGTGGACAGCAGCAGCGGCCTGATCTGGCGGCTGCCCCGGATGCTCTGACCGGCTCTCCTGACCGCATCCAGGCAGATCGGGCCTTGCGGGTCGGCGTACCGTGGCTCGGGAACCAGCAGCTCGCGCGAGGCGGCCCCATGAAGATCGCATTGTCCCGGGTCGTCGGCGCGGTCCTCGGCGCGCTCGTGCTCGGCGGGTGCGGCACCGAGACCCCCTCGGGGAAGAGCACACCGCCGGCACCGTCGAGCTCCCCGCCGGCCGCGAAATCCCCCACCGCATCCCCGACGGCGTCACCGAGCACAACCGAACCCGCGCCTCTGTCCTCCGACGGCCGGCCGATGCGCGGGGAGCTGTCCATCCCGGCGATCGGTCTGACCGACCTCGAGGTCGTGCCCTACCGCGGCTGGACCGACGACGCCCCGGGCACCGAGATCCAGAACAACGGCGTCGCGGCCAGCCCGTACGGCCCGCGCGGCGGCACCGGGCCGGGAGGGATCGGCAACTACCAGGTGACCGCCCACCGGCTCTCCTCGACGCGAGCGTTCCTCAGGCTGCCCGAGCTCGAACGAGGCGACCGGGTCCGGGTGCGGACCGAGGAGGCGACGTACGTCTATCGCATAACCGGCACCCGGGAGACCTCGTTCCGGTCGGCGGCGTCGCTGCGCGCGCAGCGCGCCGCCGTCCCCGGCAAACCCGGCCAGGAGCCCACCCGCGCGATGATCACGTTGTCGACGTGCGCCACTCCTGAGGATCACGCGGCCGGCAACTACTGGTCCGACGAGTTCGACAATCCCGAGCACCGCATCGACAAGATCGGGGTCCTCGTGGCCGTGCGGTGAGGGCCGGCGTCACTGACGGTCCAGGTCCCGACGCTGATGCATTCGCCCTCCCGCGTCGAGCTCGATGACGGTGTCGATGCCGATCCGCTCCAGGAACCCGAAGTCGTGGCTGACCACGAGCAGGGCGCCGCGGTAGGCGTCGAGAGCCTCGGCGAGCTGCTCGACGCTGGTGATGTCGAGGTTGTTGGTCGGCTCGTCGAGGATCAGCAGCTGGGCGGGCGGGTCGGCCAGGAGGAGGCGGGCGAGCGAGACGCGGAAGCGCTCGCCACCCGAGAGCGTACGCACCGGGCGGTCCACGCTGTCGCCGCGCAGGAGGAGCCGGGCGAGCTGGTTGCGGACGGTGCCGGGCGGCAGCTCCGGCGCCACGCTGCGTACGTTCTCCATCGCGCTCGCCTCGTCGTCGAGTCCGTCGAGACGCTGGGGGAGGAGACCGACCAGGTCGGTGAGGAGGCGGCCGCGCGGGCGGCCTTCCACAGGCTCGGATCCCTGCACGAGATGCGCGAGAAGCGTCGACTTCCCGGAGCCGTTCGCGCCGATGAGCGCGACCCGCTCCGGACCCTGGATCACGACGGTCCGGCCCTCGTCCTCCAGCTCCGCGATCCGGCGGCCGCGCGGCACGCCGGGATCGGGGAGGGTGAGGTGGATGTGCTCCTCGTTGCGTACGCGAGCACCGGCAGCGTCGGCGGCGGCCTGGGCGGCCTTCACCTTGTCGTCGAGCGTCGAGCGGAGAGAGCCGGCGGACGCCTGGGCCTTGCTGGCACGGTTGCCGGCCAGGATCTTCGGGATCCCGCCGTCCTTCTGGGTCTTCTTCGCGGTCCGCTCGCGCCGGGCGAGCTTCGTCTCCGCCTCGATGCGCTGCCGCTTCTCGACCTTGAGCGCCTGCTGGGCGGATCGAGCGGCCTGAAGTGCGGCCGCCTGCTCCTGCTCCTGGTGCTCCTTCCAGGCGCTGTACGGTCCGCCGTACGTGCTCAGCGTGCCGCCGAACAGCTCGGTGGTGCTGTCCATGTGGTCGAGCAGCTCGAGGTCGTGGCTGACGACCACCAGCGTCCCCGGCCACTGGTCGACGAACTCGGCGAGCTTGGCTCGGGTGGCTCGGTCGAGGTTGTTCGTGGGCTCGTCGAGCAGCGTGATCGGGGTGCGGCGGATGCGGAGGCCGGTGATCGCGATCAACATGCCCTCACCGCCGGAGATCTCGGCGACGCGACGGTCGAGGTCGGCCGCGGAGAAGCCGATCTGGTCGAGGGCCTCGTCGGCACGGGACTCGATGTCCCAGTCGTCGCCGATCGCGTCGAAGTGTCGTTGGTCGACCTCGCCGGCCTCGATAGCCCGGATCGCGGCGAGGATGCCGTCGATGCCGAGCAGGTCGGCGATCGTCGTCTCCTGCCGCAGCGTGAGCGTCTGCGGCAGGTAGCCGACCTCACCCGCGGCGTCGATGTGGCCGGACGTCGGGGTGAGCTCGCCGGCGATGAGGCGGAGCAGGGTGGACTTGCCGGCGCCGTTGCGACCGATCAGACCGGTCCGGTCGGTGCCGAAGGTGCCGTTGACCCGTTCGAGCGCGACGGTGCCGTCGGGCCACTCGAAGGTCAGGTCGCGCAGGGTGATGGCAGAAGGAGTGGACATGGCTGTGTTCTCTCGTCTCTTCCGTCGAGCGCCGACTGGGCGCGACGGGAATCAGGTACGTGTCGACAGAAACGCGAACGTGCCGGAGAGCCACACGCGTCGACGCCCGGGGAAGGGCGGACGCGCGTGTACGTCGAGAGTGATCGTTCACCGATGCGGAATCCCCGCACGGGCGAAGCCACCGGCAGTCCGGTGGCTAGATCTTGTCCACTTCGATCAGCTCCACGCCTTCACTTTAACAGCCGTACGGTCCCGCTCACCCGACGAACCCTTCCTGCTCCGCCTCCACGAACCACGGTGCTCGACGAAGGACGGGCAGCACATCATCGCGCACGTCCAGGAGCACCAGCTCGGTCTCGTCGGAGGCGAGGTCGTCGCGCAGCGAGCGGAGGGTGTTGAGCAGCGGGACGGTGACGTGGGTGAGGGTGGAGATGTCGAGGGTGACCGTCCGGGGTGCGGCGGCCTGCACCAGCTCGAGCGCCGCGTCGTAGGTCGCCTGGGCGTTGCCGGTGTAGAGGTCGCCGGTGAGCAGAAGGTGAAGCACCCCCGCAGGAGCCGAGGGGCGCTCGAGAAGGCGTACCCGCGGCTGGTTCACCGCGCGGATGACCAGCAGCAGCGTGAGACCGACGCCGACCGCGACGCCGAGGAGCATCCCGCCGGTCAGGCCGACGGCCGCGACGGCCAGAGCGACCCAGAGCTCTGCCCGGTCGACAGCGGCGTACGTCCCGAGCTCCCGTGGATCGAGCAGCCCGGCCACCGCCACCAGCACCACGGCGGCGAGGATCGTCTGTGGCAGATCGGCCAGCAGAGGCGCCAACGCGAGCGCGACGAGCAGCGCCAGACCGACCGTGACCAGCCCGGAGAGCTGGGTGCGAGCACCGGAGCGGAGGTTCACGGCCGACTGCGAGAACCCGCCCGCCGGCGGGAGCGACTGGGTGAGCCCACCGGCCAGGGCGCCGATGCCGGTGGCGACCAGCTCGCGGTCCACGTCGATGGCAGGTTCGTGGCGACGCCGGTTGGTCCGCGCCACCAGCACCGTCTCCAGGAACGACATGAGTGCGATGGCGATCGCGCCGGGGAGCAGCCCGATCACGTCGTCGACGACTGGCAGGCTCAGCGTCGGCAGCCCGGTTGGCACCGGGTCGATGAGCGCGAGTCCACGGTCCTCCACACCGCTGAGCGCCACGAGCACGATGCCCGCCGCGACGACGACGAGCGGTCCCGGCACGGCCGGGGCCAGCCGGCGGAGCACCAGGAGCAGCACGATCGCGGCGATCCCGACCACCGCGGTGACCGCGGAGAGCTCAGGGAGCTCACGGGCGACCGCGACGAGCTCCTCGACGAAGCCTTCCGCCTCCGGGTCTGTCGCCAGGCCGAGCAGAGCCGGCAGCTGGCTGGCGACGACGGTGAGACCCACGCCGAGCCGGATACCGGTCATGGTGGCGGGGGAGATGCTCTCGACCAGCGCGCCCAGCCGGGCCAGCCGCATGATCAGCAGGCACACGCCGACCAGGAAGGTCAGCGTGAACGCGGCCCGCATGAGCTCGTCGGGGTCGCGCTCGGGCAGCGTGGCCAGCGAGCTGGCCACCAGGACGGAGATGGTCGACGTCGTCGAGACGCTCAGCGCGCGTGAGCCACCGAGCAGGGCGTACGCCGCCATCGGCAGCAAGCACGTGTAGAGCCCGACGCTGGCCGGCATCCCCGCGATCGTGGCGTACGCCATGGCCTGGGGGATCACGACCGTCCCCGTCGCCAGCCCGGCGAGCACGTCACCGCGCAGCCACGAGCGGTCGTAGCCGCGCATCGTCGGGATCAGCCACGTCTTCACGGCCCCACTCCATCGTGACCGGGTGGTCCGGCAGGTCACCCGAGTCGGGGGAGGTCGCCCGCTGGAGGGCTTGCCTAGCCTCCGAGCACATACACGAGGAGGTTCTCCATGTCCGACAAGCCCAACATCCTGATCATCTGGGGCGACGACATCGGCATCAGCAACCTGAGCTGCTACAGCGACGGGCTGATGGGCTACCGCACACCGAACATCGACCGGATCGCAGCCGAGGGCATCCGATTCACCGACTCCTACGGTGAGCAGAGCTGTACGGCGGGGCGCGCGGCGTTCATCACCGGGCAGAACCCCTACCGCACCGGGCTGACCAAGGTCGGGATGCCGGGAGCGGACCTCGGTCTGCGTGCGGAGGACCCGACCATCGCGACGGCGCTGAAGTCCCTGGGCTACGCGACCGGGCAGTTCGGCAAGAACCACTTCGGAGACCGCGACGAGTTCCTCCCGACCGCGCACGGCTTCGACGAGTTCTTCGGCAACCTCTACCACCTCAACGCCGAGGAGGAGCCGGAGCAGTACGACTACCCGCGCGAGGACGAGTTCCCCAACTTCCGCAAGAGGTTCGGACCGCGCGGAGTCATCCACTCGTGGGCCAACGACGACGGCACCCAGCGCATCGAGGACACCGGCCCGCTCACCAAGGAGCGGATGAAGACGATCGACGACGAGGTCGTCCCCGAGGCCATGCGGTTCATGCGCGACGCCAGCTCGAACGACACCCCGTTCTTCGTGTGGCTCAACACCACCCACATGCACTTCCGGACCCACATCAAGGACGGCAGCCGCGGCAAGGCCGGACGGTGGCAGTCCGAGTACCACGACACGATGGTCGACCACGACGAGCTGGTCGGGTCGGTCCTCGACTTCCTCGACGAGAACGGTCTGGCCGAGAACACGATCGTCATGTACTCGACCGACAACGGCCCGCACATGAACAGCTGGCCCGACGCGGGCATGACCCCGTTCCGCAACGAGAAGAACTCCAACTGGGAGGGCGCCTACCGGGTCCCGGCCATGGTCCGCTGGCCCGGTCGCATCCCCGCGGGGGAGGTACGCAACGGGATCGTCAGCCACAACGACTGGTTCGTCACGCTGCTCGCCGCCGCCGGCGACACCGACGTCGCCGAGCGGCTCAGGACCGGGACCGAGCTGGCCGGCACGACGTACAAGGTGCACCTGGACGGCCACAACCAGCTCGACTACTTCACCGGCGAGGCCGAGGAGAGCCCGCGCAAGCACTTCTTCTACGTCACCGACGACGGCGACCTCGCGGGCATGCGGTTCGACAACTGGAAGTTCATCTTCCTCGAGCAGCGTCGGACCGGAACGCTGGAGATCTGGCTGGACCCGCTGGTCGAGCTGCGGGCACCCAAGATCTACAACCTGCGTCTGGACCCGTTCGAGAAGGCCGAGGGCACGTCGAACACCTACTTCGACTGGATGCTCGACCACGTCTGGCTGCTCATCCCGGCACAGACGTACGTCGCGGAGATGCTGGCCTCGCTGATCGAGTTCCCGCCGCGGCAGACGCCGGCGACGTTCAGCGTCGACCAGGTGATGGAGAAGCTCAAGGCCGGCATGTCGAGCAGCTGATGACCAGCCAGCCCCTCACCAGACAGCCCAGCTCCGGGCAGCCCAGCTCCAGGCAGCCCAGCGCCAGGCACCCGGTCGTGGACCTGCCCGGCGGCACCTTCACGATGGGGTCCGACGACCACTATCCGGAGGAGGCCCCGACCCACCGCGTGCGGGTCGGGGCGTTCTCGATCGACGCGCACCAGGTCACCAACGAGCAGTTCGCGAGATTCGTGCGCAAGACCCGCTACGTCACCGTCGCAGAGCGGCCGGTCGACCCTGCGGACTTCCCGGACGCGCCGCCGGAGAACCTGCAGCCGGGCTCGCTCGTCTTCACTCCGACCCCCGGCCCGGTTGACCTGCGGCACGTCAGCCAGTGGTGGACCTGGACGCCGGGTGCGTGCTGGTCGGCGCCGGAGGGGCCGGGCAGCTCGGTCAAACGCCGGCCCGACCACCCGGTCGTCCACGTCGCTCTCGAGGACGCGCTCGCGTACGCCTCTTGGGCAGGCGGCGACCTGCCCACCGAGGCCGAGTGGGAGTACGCCGCCCGCGGCGGTCTCGAAGGAGCGGCCTTCACCTGGGGCGACGAGCCGCGCCCGCAGGGCCGGATCATGGCCAACACCTGGGACGGTCCCGACTTCCCGTGGCGGCACACCCGGGAGAGCGGCTTCTCCCGCACGTCCCCGGTAGGCAGCTTCCCGGCCAACGGCTTCGGGCTCTTCGACATGGCCGGCAACGTATGGGAGTGGACCAGCGACTGGTGGACCGACCGGCACCCCGACGAGGTCGCGAAGCCGTGCTGCGTACCCGTCAACCCGCGCGGTGGCGACGCCGAGCAGAGCTTCGACCCCGCGCAGCCCCAGTTCCGGATCGCCCGCAAGGTCGTCAAGGGCGGCTCGCACCTGTGCGCCGACACGTACTGCCTGCGCTACCGGCCCGCGGCACGTCGTCCGCAGATGGTCGACACCGGCACCAGCCACCTGGGCTTCCGATGCGTACGACGCCCCGAGACCCAGCAACCAAAGGAGACACCGTGAACGACCAGCAGTTGCCGTCCTGGCGTCCGGGTGCCACCCGCGACGCCGTCATGGCCTTCCTCGACGCGGCCGAGGAGGTGCCCGTGGCCGACCGGATGGCGTGCTTCGACAACGACGGCACCCTGTGGTGCGAGCGCCCCACGTACGTCCAGTTCGACTTCTTCGTCGACGCCCTGCGCACCAGCGTTGCGGCCGACCCGTCGGTGAAGGAGCAGCCGGAGTTCGCGGCCCTGCTCTCGGGTGACCAGCAGGCGATCGGAGACATCGGGCTGGAGCGGATCGCGGTGGCCCTCACCGGCCTCTTCGTCGGCCTCTCGCCCCAGGACTTCACCGCGCGGACCCGCGAGTTCATGGCTCGCGCCGACCACCCGACCCTCGGGCGGCCGCATCGGAGCTGCACCTACCTACCGATGCTCGAGCTCATCGCCGAGCTGCGGCGCCGTGACTTCTCGGTCACCGTCGTGACCGGGGGAGGGACCGAGTTCGTCCGCGCCATCAGCCAGGACCTCTACGGAGTGCCGCCCGAGGCGGTGGTCGGCACGCTCATCGAGTACGACTACGCCCCGGACCCGCCGCGGCTGAGCCGGTCCGCACGCCTGGTCGGTGCCGCCAACGAGGGCACAGCCAAGGTGTCGAACATCCAGACCCAGCTGGGACGGCGCCCGATCCTCGCCGTCGGCAACTCCGGCGGCGACCGGGAGATGCTGGAGTGGGCGGCGGCCGGCGACGGCCCGACGCTCGCGCTGCTCGTCGACCACGACGACGCCGAGCGCGAGTTCTCCTACGTCAGCACCGCACAGACCTTCACCGAGCCCGAGCCGATCACCGCGGTCGGTGCCCGGCTCGGCTGGACCGTGATCAGCATGGCCCGCGACTGGGAGACGATCTTCGACTGAACCGCCGAGTCGGCTCGTCCTGACCACGATCCCCGCCGAGTCGGCTCGTCAAGACGAGCCGACTCGGCGGGGAGCTCTGTCAGTCGGGGATCGTGACGACCTCGATGACGTCGATGTCATCGGCACGCAGCGCGTGCAGGACACCCTGCAGCGCCTCCTGGTCGGGGACCTCGCCGGTGAGCGTCGACTGCTCGTGATGCGCCTGGACGGCCAGCTGCGGGAACGCCTTCTGGAGCTCGCGGGAGAGCTCACCGTTCACCCTGATCAGGACCCTCGTCATGGTCTTCCTCGACTGCTCACGTACCGCACGCTACGAATCACTTCAGCACCAGGGTTCACCGAATTCGGGTGATGCTGTCCGCACGCAGCGCCGGGATCGTCGATGACGAACGCAGTCAACGACAGCAAGGACGTGAGATGGCGACCCTGACGGTATGGAAGTACGACACGACCGACGGCGCAGACCAAGCTGTGAAGAAGCTCGAGGAGCTGGTCAGGCAGGATCTCATCATCCTCGAGGACGCCGCGACCGTGCACTGGGAGGTCGGCAAGAACAAGCCGAAGACCAAGCAGCTGACCAGCACCAAGGCCATGGGCGCGATGAGCGGCACGTTCTGGGGCATGCTCTTCGGACTCATCTTCTTCGTCCCGCTTCTGGGTGCAGCGGTCGGCGCCGCGACCGGCGCCCTGACCGGATCGCTGACCGACGTGGGCATCGACGACACCTTCATCAACAAGGTCCGCGACCAGGTCACCCCCGGCACCTCGGCACTGTTCCTGATGACCTCCGACGCGGTGGTCGACAAGGTGCACGAGGCGATGAAGGGCCACGAGGGGGAGCTGATCTTCACCAACCTCAGCAGTGAGCAGGAGAACGCGCTGCGCGAGGTCTTCGCCGAGTGACGTCATGGCCAGCCTGACCGCGTGGGTCTACGACCGGATCATGGGCGCTTCAGACGCCGAGGTCTGGCTCCAGGACCTGCAGGAGCGTGGTGCGCTCACGGTCCACGACGCCATCACGCTCACCTGGTTCCCGGGAGCGGAGGAGCCGCAGATCGGCCATCTTCGCCACCGTACGACGGGCGCCGCAGCCAAGGGCTCGTTGCTCGGAGGTCTTCTCGGGATCCTCGTGTTCAACCCGGTCGCGGGCGCCGTTGTGGGGGCGGCGTCCGCGGCCGCGGTTCAACGGCTGAGGCAGGCCGGCATCGGCGACGAGCTGCTCACCGAGGTCACCGGCCACCTCGGGCCCGGCAAGTCCGCACTCGTCGTGCTGAGCAGCGACGGGGACCCGGACGCGGTCGCCGCGGCGATGAAGCACGGAAACCCGACGCTCGTCTACGCCGAGCTGGACGACGCGGTCGCCGAGGAGCTCAAGGACATCCTCCGCGCCGAGACCACAGAACCGACTGACGACGGAGACTGATCATGGCGATGAACCAACCTCCCACCCGACGACTGCAGCCCACGGTGAACGCCGGCCGGCTCTGGGCCGGCGGTGCCGCGGCCGCAGTCGTGGCCGCGCTGCTCGCGGTCGCCGGCATCGTGATCGCCCGTGGCATCTTCGACGTACCCATCCTCGCCCCCGAGGGCGACGGGGTCTGGGGAGACGCCTCGACATGGTGGTACGCCGTCTGGGCAGCGATCGCCGGGCTGCTGGCCACGGCCGTCGCCCACATCCTCCTCCTGACCACACCGCAGCCGCGGACTTTCTTCGGGTGGATCGTCGGCCTGGCCACCGTCATCGCGGCGCTGTGGCCGTTCACCTCCGACGCGGGGCTGGACACCAAGCTCGTCACGATGCTGATCAACCTGGTGATCGGGATCGCCATCGGGTCCCTGGTCTCGACGGTCGCGCGGAGCGCGACCGTCCCCGAGATCCGGTGACGTCTCGCGGGCGGTCTCAGATCAGGCCGCGCCCGCGTGCCTCGCGCACCGCTGCCGAGCGGGTGTTGACCCCGAGCTTCTGGTAGATCGAGCGTACGTGGGTCTTCACGGTGTTCTCGCTGACTCCTTCGGCCTCCGCGATCTCGGGGATCGTCAGCCGCGAGGGGAGGTCGTGGAGCACGTCGACCTCGCGCGCGCTCAGCAGCGTGTCGATCACCCCCGTGGCGGGGTCGGCCTGCTCGGCGTGACGGGCGAGCAGAGCCGCGACGAAGCCCTCGGCCGGACCGAACCGTGAGCGGTTCCTCGACAGCAGCGGCTCCAGATGTGGCCACACGTCGATGAACGGCCGGCGGAAGTTGTTGGGGACCGCCCACTCGAGCGCCTTCCTGAGTACGTCGAACGCGCGGACGTTGTTGCCCATGGACGACTCCAGGGCCGCTGCCAGCACCTGCGCGTATACGACGGTCGTCGGTACGTGTGCCGCGCGGGTCCCGTCGAGTACCGGCTCGAGCTCGGTCAGCGCGTCGCGGGTCCGTCCGGCGGCTGCGAGTGTCTGCGCCTCCGGAATCGTGCTCTCGGCGCTGCCGGGCATCTGGTCGCGCACACGTGCCGCGATCTCTCCAGCCCAGGTCTCGTTGCCGATGGCGAGGGCCATCCTGATCTCCTGGGGCGTGCTGGCACTGATCGCCGCAGGAGAGACATGGTGAGCGGCGTCGAGCAGCGAGAGCCGCCGGAAGGTCTCGGCGGCTGCGGCGCGGTCTGGACCTGTCGTGGCCTCGAAGGTCGCCAGTGCGTGCATGCCGCGTATGCCGAGCCCGACCTCGGCGTCGTTCACCCCGTCCAGCGCTCGCATGCCGAGCTCGGCGTACTCCAGCTGTCCCCGGCCGTCGCCCGTCTGGAAGGCGGTCCACGCGGCGACGAGGTAGGAGTGGGCGAGCCGCGGCGAGTCTCGCCATCCATGCTGGGTGGCGAACGCGATGGCCTGGTCGGACCAGTCGAGGGCGGCCTGGAAGTCGCACATCGCGCCGGTCATCCCGGACAGCTGCGACATGGTCTCGAGCACGACCTGGTCGTAGCGACGGCTGCGGGCCAGCACCAGCGCCTGCTCGAGGTCGTCGATGGCTCCGCGGTAGTCACCGGCGCGCATCCGGGCGGGTCCGCGCTGGGAGAGGAGGACCAGGTTGACGTCGCTGTCTCCCGTCGTGGCGATGTCGAGGATCGCGCTGTCCTGCAGGGCCGCGACGACGTCGCCCCCGGCGAGGGCCCGCTGGACGACAGCCGCGGCGAGCATCGCTGCGTACGTCGGGTCGGACGGCGGATCGTCGACCGACGCCGCACTCAGCGCATCGTCGGCCGCAGGGAGGTCGTTCACGTCCAGCGCCGCCAGGGCGGCGATGACCGCGACCCGATGGTCGGTGACGGGCGAATCGCGGGATGCGATGGCCTCGCGCACGAGATCGCCGCGGCCGGACAGGACCATCTGGAGCCCGTTCGCGCGGAGCATGCCGACGAGCAGGGCCTCGTCACCAGCCCGAGTCGCGTGCCGCAGCGCGGTCGCTGGTTCGCCGTGTGAGTCCAGCCAGACGGCGGTGGCCCGGTGCTGGCGGGCCGGCGCCTCGACGTCGCGTCGGGCCAGAGCGGCGAGCAGGCAGCTCCGCAGCAAGGCGTGGTAGCGATACCACGCCGAGTCGCCCGACTGGCTGACGAGCGCGTTCGCCGCGCACAGCCGGTCGAGCAGGGCACCGGCGTCGGGTCTGCCGGAGAGGTGGGCAGCCAGATCGATGGACAGGTGGTGGGGCGCGCAGGTGGCGTAGAGGAACTCGACCAGCTCCGGGTCGAGCCGGTGGACGACCTCGGTCAGGACGTACTCGATCACCGTGCGGACATCGCCGTCGAAGGCCGCGACGACCTCGGCGGGGTCGTCGCCACCGACCATGGCCGCGAGCACCGCCATCCGCAGCGCGGCGGCCCAGCCCTCGGTCAGGCCGACGAGATTCGAGATCGCGTCGGCCGTCATCGGGAGGCCGCCGGCCGCGAACAGCTCCAGCGCCTCGACGTCGGTGAAGGCGAGATCCTTGCCGCGTACGTCCGAGAGGGACCCGTCGAGCCGCAGCCGGTGGAGCGTGAGCGAAGGCTCGGACCGACACGCCATCACCAGCCCCACCTCGGGCGGCAGCTCGGCGAGGAGGATGTCGAGCCCGCGCAGGACCTCGGCGTCGTGGAGTAGATGTACGTCGTCCAGCACGATCCAGCGCACACCGGCGACCAGGAGCGACTCGACCACCTTCGTGACGAACCTCGGCTCGGTCCCCTGCGCGGGCGGGGTCAACCCGTCGAGCTGCTCGGTCCTTCCGGGCAGTCCGGCCAGGACCAGCGCCTCGATCAGCGCCGACCAGAACTCGTAGGGCCTGTCGTCCTGCTCGTGCAGCGACAACCAGGCCACCGGTTCATCGCGGGCGGCGGCACGGGTGGCCCAGTCGGCCACGAGCATGCTCTTCCCGTAGCCCGCGGGCGCGCAGACCAGAGTGAACCGGCTCTGCCCGACGGCATCCTCGACCAACCGGGCTCGGCTGACGAACTTGGGCAGTATCCGGGGAACGTGCAGCCTCGTAGCCGCCACGTAGGCACGAGAACCGGTGTTCAACATCCGCAAACGAACGCTCCTCGCATCTCCGACAAGTCTTTATCCGCAACCATCCAATCAGCGGCTCTTCGGCAAAGTAAGGAGCAAAGGGCCTATATACCCGGCCCCAGATACGCCCAGTCGGGTGGTCGCGCTCACCCCTATCGGGTGATACGGGCGGGCCACACGGGCTAGACCATGGTTGGGTGAGCCCCAGGACACAGAGCCCGGAAGAGCCGGCCACGGGCTGGCCACCGCAGTTCAGGGTCCTGGCGGTCCTGATCGGATCCGCTGCGGTGGTGATCCTCGTGGCCGGGCTGCAGGCAGCCAGCAGCATCCTCGGACCGCTGTTCCTCGCGATGGTGCTGACCATCGTCATCCACCCGGCCCGGAACTGGCTGGCGCGGCGCCTCCCGGCCGGTGTCGCCACCACCCTCTCCATCATCGCGGTCATCGTCGGCGTCGTTGGTCTGGGCGTGTGCGTGCTCCTCGCGGTGGCTCGCTTCGCGACCTTGCTCAGCACCTACAGCGGTGTCGCCGCGGAGCAGGTCGAGGAGCTGACCGACTGGCTCACCAAGGTCGGTATCGGCACTGACGAGGTGCTCAAGATCGTCGAGTCGTTCGACCTCTCGAACCTGCTGTCCGTCGTCTCCGGTGCTCTGAACGGGATGTTCGGGGTGCTGTCCACGATCGTCTTCATCCTGGCCCTGTGCCTGTTCATGGCCATCGACGCGACGGCGCTGCCGCGCCAGCTCGCCTCGATCAGCCGCCGGCGCCCGGGCCTCGTGGGTGCCCTGTCCTCGTTCGCGGTCGGGACGCGTCGCTACCTGCTCGTCTCGACGGTCTTCGGCCTGATCGTCGCCGCCCTCGACACGCTGGCCCTCTACCTGCTGGGCGTGCCGGCGCCGTTGGTGTGGGGACTGCTCGCGTTCCTGACCAACTACATCCCGAACATCGGCTTCGTCATCGGCCTGATCCCACCGGCGATCCTGGCGCTGCTGGACGAGGACCTCTCGCTGATGCTCGCGGTCATCGCCGTCTACTGCCTCCTGAACGTGGTGATCCAGTCGGTGATCCAGCCGAAGGTCGTCGGTGAGGCGGTGGGTCTCTCGGTGACCCTGACGTTCCTGTCACTGATCTTCTGGTCCTGGGTCATGGGTCCGATCGGTGCCGTGATGGCGGTCCCGTTCAGCCTGTTCGTGCGCGCGGTCTTCGTGGAGGCCGATCCGGACAAGAGCTGGCTGATGCCGCTGATCGCGGGAAGCGCCCCGGTGGAGCTACTCGGGGATGGTGACGATCTCGATGACGTCGACCCCCAAAGAGCTCAGTAGGTCCAGCACCCCCTGCAGCTCCTTGGCGTCCGCGAGGTCACCGACCAGGGTCGTCGTCGCAGGCTGCGTGGCCCGGGTCAGGTGCGGAAACGTCTCGAGGACGTCGTCCGACACCGACGAGCCCACCCGGATGAGGATCCGGGTCATGAGCGCATCACGCCGATCAGGTGTCCGTTCACGTTGGCTCCAGAGAGTGGCCTTGGACGGTGGTCTCATCAAGGTAAGCGGGCCGGCGCCCGGAGCGGTCACCGGAAACGGGCGAGGGTGAGCCCTCGTGCCCCGGGGAACACTGCTCACGTGAACGTGGCTGCCCTGCGGGGCCGGGTGGAGGCCCTGGTCGCCCACGTCCCTCTGCTGCGGAAGCTGGCCACAGAGATCATTCGGATCGAGTTCATCGACCGGTGCATGCTGATCGCCGCCCAGGCGCTCCTGGCCATGGTGCCGATGCTGGTCGTGCTCGCGGCCTTCCTGCCTCACCTCACCGAAGCCGCGCTGCAACAGGTCTCGCATGTCACCGGCCTCGGCGACGAGGCCGTCCAGCAGGTCTCCGGAGAGGTGGATCTGGACCAGGTGCGTTCCGAGACCGGTGCGGTGGGCCTGGCGATCACGATCGTGTCGGCGACGTCCTTCGGCCGTGCCGTGCAGCGGACGCTCGAGCGGGTCTGGGAGCAGGAGCACGTCGGAGGCGTGCGCGGAGCCGGTCGCTGCCTGCTCTGGGTCGCCGTCTGGCTGGCCTGTCTCGGGCTGGTCAACGCGGTCGTCAACCTGATCACCGACCCTGGGGACCTGCTCCGGCCGCTGCTCCAGGCCGTGGGCGCGATCGCCGTGTGGTGGGGGACCGGCTGGGTGCTGCTGTTCGGACGCACCCGAGGATGGCTGCTGCTCCCGGGCGCGGTGCTGACCGGTGTCGTGCAGGTCCTCTACAGCCGGGGCTCGGCGTGGCTGATGCCTGTGTACGTCGAGTCGAACGCCGAGCAGTTCGGCATGCTGGGCGTGATCCTTGCGCTCTCGACCTGGCTGATCGGCTTCGGCGGGATCATCGTCGGCGGTGCGCTGCTCGGGCGGCTGCTCGTCGAGGACCCGGTCATCACCTGGTTCGTGCAGCGGGTGCGTGCGTTTCTCACCCGGAGAAGGTGAGGCCGGCGGAGCCGGCCTGCGCTGAAGTCGGGCCATGGGCGAAGCAATAGGCGAGTCTCTGCCGATCGCCGTGGGAGTGCTCGTCAGCCCCATGCCGATCGTCGCACTGGTACTCATGCTGGTCAGCGGCCACGCCAGCTCCAATGGGGCGGCCTTCGTCGCCGGGTGGCTGGCGGGCATCTTCGTGCTCGGAACGCTCGTCGCCCTGCTCGTCGGTGCGGCCGGATCGGGAGAGGCGGAGACCCCGACCTGGGCGGCCCTGCTGAAGGTCGTCCTCGGAGCGTTGCTCCTCCTGCTCGCCGTACGCAGCTGGCAGGGCAGGCCCGAAGAGGGAGAGACCGCGCCGACCCCGTCGTGGATGGCGGCGCTGGACGAGTTCAACGCGTTCAAGGCGTTCGGCACAGGCGTACTCCTCGGATCGGTCAACCCCAAGAACCTGCTGCTCGTGGTCTCGGCCGCCAGCACGATCGCGACGGCGACGGCGGTGACCAGCGAGCGGATCGTGGCGATGGCCGTCTTCACCTTCGTCGCCAGCCTGGGCGTGCTGGTGCCGTTCGGCATCTACCTGCTGGCCGGTGAGCGCGCAGCCCGGCTCTTGGAGGGCATCAAAGCCTGGATGATCGCCAACAACGCGACCATCATGACGGTTCTCCTCGTCGTGCTCGGGGTCAAGATGGTCGGCGACGGAGTGGGGTCGCTCTGATGGACACATCCACCTGGGTCGCGAGCCTCGTCAGCGCAGCACTCGTCGCCGCCCACATCACCGTCTGTGTGGTGGCCCTGGGCGTGATCCCCGGCGGCCGGAAGCCGTCCACCGGCCTGGCCTGGCTGTTCCTCATCCTGGCGCTGCCCGCGTTCGGTCTGCTCGCGTTCCTGCTCTTCGGGAGCACCAGTGTGGGCCGCAAGCGCCGGGCATGGCAGCGGCAGGTCAACGACCTGGTCAGTGCCGAGATCAGGTACGACCCGGCGGCACAGACGGCTCCGGCAGGCCCCTCGGTCGGCGCCGTGCGGCTCAACGAGCGCCTGGGATCGCTGCCCATGACCGGGGACAACCGGGTCGAGGTCCACCCCGACTACGCCCGGACGTTCGCGGCGATGACCGAGGCCGTACGCGGCGCGAAGTGGTTCGTGCACGTCGAGTTCTACATCTCGGCCTGGGACGAGGACACCAGCGACTTCTTCGACGCACTTGTCGACGCCGTCGCCCGCGGGGTGGAGGTACGCTTCCTCTTCGACCACCTCGGTTCGCGCGGCATCCCCGGCCACCAGGACATGCTGTCGCGGCTCGAGGGTTCCGGCATCAAATGGGCGCCGATGCTGCCCGTCCGGCCACTGCGCGGTGAGCTCCGCCGTCCGGACCTGCGCAACCACCGCAAGATCCTCGTCGTCGACGGCGTGGTGGCGTTCGCGGGCTCCCAGAACCTCATCGAGCCCGGCTACAACAAGCCGAAGAACCACAAGGCGGGTCGCAAGTGGGTCGACCTGATGATCCGGATCGAGGGGCCTGCGGTGCGGGACCTGGCGGTCGTCTTCGCGACCGACTGGTACGCCGAGACCGCCGAGAGCATCCGGGACCTGCTCCTGCCGCGCGAGCCCCTGGAGCTCCAGCGGACGGAACGCGCCGCCGAGAACGTGGCATGCCAGGTCGTACCGAGCGGTCCCGGTTTCGTGACCGAGAACAACCTGCGCCTGTTCAACACCCTGATCTACGGCGCGCACTCGCGGATCTGCCTGGTCAGCCCCTACTTCGTGCCGGACGAGTCGCTTCTCTACGCCGTCACGACCGCCGCTCAGCGGGGTGTTCAGGTCGAGTTGTTCGTGAACGAGGGCGCCGACCAGTTCATGGTCTTCCACGCTCAGCGCTCCTACTACGCCGACCTCCTCGACGCCGGCGTCCGGATCCGGCTCTACCCGGCGCCGTACGTCCTCCACACCAAGTTCTTCACCGTCGACGACACGATCGCCGTCGTCGGGTCCTCGAACATGGACTACCGCTCCTTCGCGCTCAACTACGAGGTCATCGTGCAGATCGAGAGCGAGCAGGTGGTCGACAACCTGCAGGGCGTGCTCGACGACTACCGGGAGAGGTCGAGCGAGCTCAGCATCGAGGCGTGGGCGCGGCGCGGGCACATGGCCGCGTACGTCGACAACGTCATGCGCCTGACGGCGGCTCTTCAGTAGCCCGCTCCTGAGTCGCCGCCGCGAGGGCGGCCTCGACCGTGGGGTAGACCAGCGGCGGGCCGTCCTCGGCGGCCTCGCTCAGGACGTCGCGTACCTGGCCCACATCGCCGGCGAGCGTCAGGCCGGCGCCGAGACGCTGTAGGTCGGCACGCAGCTGGGTCAGCATCTCGGTGGCGGTGACGTCGATCGACGGTGTCGCCCGGCCGTCCAGCACGACCAGTCGAAGGTCCGGCACGTCGGTGGCGAGCTCACGGACCCGCTCGCGTACGAAGTCGGCGTTGACGAACAGCAGGGGAGCCTCGACCCTGACCACCAGGACACCCGGGACCCCTGCGTACGCCGGATTGCGACTCTGGTCGACCCACAGCCCCGGGTGCGCGGACGCACTGTCGTCATCGGTGCCCTCGACCGGGGCCAGCGGCGCGATGTGCGGCCGCGAGGTCCGCGCGATGAGCAGGACGACCGAGGCGGCGATACCGATCACGAGACCGGGCAGGGTGTCGAAGACGAGCACGCCGATCAGCGCCGCGACGGCGCCGACGAAGTCGGCGCGGGCGCTGATCTGGTAGATCTTGGTGACCTGTCCGGTCCGGACCCGCCACAGCCGGCGCAGTGCGGAGATGTCGACGAGCTCGATCACCGCGGCGATCACGATCGCCGCGAGGGTGGCCTCGGGAAGGTCGGCGAAGAGCTTCGTCATGAACAGCAGGGTGAGCAGCGTCAGCACTGCGGCGGTCACCGCCGAGAGCTGCGACTTCGCTCCGGCCGAGCCGTTGACGGCGGTCTTGGACAGCGAGCCGTTGACCACCATGCCGCTGGCCAGGCCGGCGCCCAGGTTGGAGACGCCCAGACCGAGCAGCTCGCGGTTCGGGTCGATGTCGTAGCCGCTCTTGGCTGCGTACGTCTTCGCGGCGCCCAGGCCCTCGGCGAACCCGACGAGCATCACGCCGACGGCGGCCGCGAGAAGGTCGCGGAAGTCGGGAGCCGACACGTCCGGGAGCCCGATGGCGGGCAGGCCGGCGTCGATGTGGCCCACGATGGCGAGCCCGAGTTCGTCGAGGCCGAGCAGGGCGGTGAGCCCGATGCAGACCAGCGCCACGATCAGGGAGGCGGGAAGGAGCGGTACCAGCCGCCGCAGGGCGAGCAGGACGGCGAGGCTGCCCACCCCGATGGCGATGGTCAGCGCGTCGACGTCACCGAGCTGGCGCAGCAGGTCCCAGGCCTTCTCGAAGAAGTTGCCCGAGCCCTTCTCCACGCCCACCAGCGACGGTAGCTGTCCGATGATGATCGTCAGCGCGAGCCCGATGATGAAGCCTCGTAGGACCGGCTCGCTGATGAACGCTGCCAGGAATCCCAGGCGCAGCAGGCCGGCGATGAGCGCGACGATCCCGGTCGCGATGGCCAGCCCGACGGTGAGCGCGACGACGTCGGCTCCATCGGACGCGAAGTCCGCCACGATCCCGGCCGAGAGCGCTGCGGTGGCCGACATCGGCGCGACGATCAGATGGCGCGAGGAGCCGAGCAGGCTGTAGAGCACCAGCGCCGGCACGGCGGCGTAGAGGCCCACGACCGGCGGCACGCCGGCGATGGTGGCGTACGCCAACGACTCCGGTACGAGCACCGCCCAGACCGTGAGCCCGGCGAGGATGTCGGACCTGATCCAGGACGGCGAGTAGCCGCTGAAGGACGGAGCGATGAGTCTGGCCACGATCGGTGAGGCTGCTATGCCGGGGTCCGTTCTCGGATCGCCCGGAAGGGGTGAGCCTCCGGTCACCCGGTCCAAGTCACCCGATGCGGGTGATCAGCACGGGCGCGGAGCGACCTAGCGTCGGAACCGTCCTGCCGCCCCGGCAGGCGTACGAACGGTGGGAGGCACGATGGAACGCGGCCCGGTCGAGATCCTGTTCCTTTCGATGTCGGAGGACGTCGAGCTCGGCGACCTCGCGGCGGTACTGCGACAACCGGTCGAGAGCGGAGTGATCCGGATCATCGACTGCGTGCTGATGTCCAAGGACGCCGGCGGCAGCTTCCGGGCGCTCGACCTGGAAGAGGCCGAGGGTCTGCCCGCAGAGCTGGCCGGGCTCCAGATCGATGCCAACGACCTGCTCAGCGACTCCGACATCGAGACGTTCGCCACCGCCCTCGAGCCCGGCCGGGCCGGTCTCGCGGTCGTCTACGAGCAGGTCTGGGCGCGGGAGGCCGTCAGTCAGATCCGCAACGTCGGTGCCGAGGTCGAGCTGTTCCTGCGCGTGCCGCCCGAGGACGTCGACGTCGCCTTCGCATCCGCCGCCCGCTAGAGAGGAGACACGCCATGTTGCGCAGACGTATGGGCCGGCCCGGTCTCATCGGTGCCGCCGCACGTACGGCCGTCATCGCCGGCACCGCCACCGCCACGTCGAACGCCGTCAACCGCCGACAGGCGGCCAAGGCCCAGGAACAGGCCGAGGCACAGGCCTACGAGCAACAGCAGTACGCCGCGGCCCAGCCGCCTCCACAGCCAGCTGCGCCGCCCGCTGCGGCGCCCGCTGCGGCGCCGGCGCAGGGCGACCTGATCGGGCAGCTGACCCAGCTGGGTGAGCTGCACAGCCAAGGAGTGCTCAGCGACGAGGAGTTCGCAGCCGCAAAGCAGCAGCTGCTCGGCTGACGGACATCGAGAGCGGGGAGGACATGTCGACCGGAACGCTGACCGTGTGGAGGTTCGACACACCTGAGGGCGCCGAGGAGACCATGCACGCGTTGGAGGGGCTGGCTGACGAGGGCCTCATCGACCTCCACGACGCTGCGGCGCTCTCCTGGCCGTCGAGCACCACGAAGCTGAGGACGGCCGAGCTGCATCCGGCCACGGACGCGGGCGGGGGAGCGTTGGGCGGGTCCTTCTGGGGGCTTCTGCTCGGCTTCATCTTCTTCGTGCCGCTGCTCGGCGCCGCCCTGGGCACCGCCACCGGGCTGATCTCGGACGCGCTGAGCGCCGTCGGGATCGACGACGGCTTCATCAACCGGGTCAGGGACCGGGTCACCCCCGGGACCTCGGCCCTGTTCGTGCTGACCACGGACAGCGTCGTCGACTCGGTCAGGGACGCCCTCGGAGGGCGACTTCCGTCCGACCCGATCTTCACCGACCTGACCGATGGCCAGGAAACAGCACTGCGCGACGTCTTCGGCGTCGGAGGATCGCCCGTTGCGGGTGAGCCCGCCGGGGCTGAAGCGGCCTAACTTCACGTCCACTGAAGCGGTCGACGAGAAAACCGCTCACGACCACAGGGAGTACTCATCATGAGCACCACCACACCACGAGGCGGAGGCTACGACACTCCGGTCAAGACCGCCTTTGCCTTCTCCGGTGCGATCTTCGCAGGCACCATCCTCACGACCGTAGGCATCTTCCAGATCCTGTCCGGCATCGCTGCCGTGGCCGAGGACACGGTCTACGTGAAGGGCGTCGACTACGTCTACCAGTTCGATCTCACCGCCTGGGGATGGATCCACATCGTCCTGGGGGCGATCGCGGTAGCCGTCGGCATCGGCTTGCTCCTCGGACAGACGTGGGCCCGCATCTCCGGCATCGTGATCGCGGTCATCGGCTCGGTCTCCGCGTTCGCGTTCATGCCCTACTACCCGTGGTGGGCACTCGCGATGCTGGCGCTCTACATCTTCGTCATCTGGTCGCTCGCTCAGCTGATGTCGAGCGGAGACGAGCTCTGACATGGCCACCTCCGACATCCCGGGCCACGACGTCGCCGGCTCGGAGCCTCCGGGACCCGACGTACGGAGCTCGGGTGCCGGACCGGATCCGAGCCCGGCCACGCCGGCCCAGGAGCGTCGCGTCGGCTCCGGGTCGGTGTTCGAGGGCCTCGGGGACTACTGGGGCCTGGTCCTGACCTACGGGCTGGTCACCACCGCACTCGGCATCATCCTGGCGGTCTGGCCGAAGCAGACGCTCGTCGTCGTCGCGGTGATCATCGCGATCCAGATCATCGTGTCGGGAGTGTTCCGCATCATCGCCGCGGTGGCCGGCAGCTCCATGGAAGGCGGCCTGCGAGCGGTCGTCGGCTTCTCGGGGGCGCTGGCCATCGTCGTCGGCCTGCTCTTCCTGCGTGACCCGGTCCAGACGCTGCTCATCGTCACCATCCTGCTCGGGGTCTGGTGGGTCATAGGAGGCATCGTCGACATCATCGGCGCCGTCCTCCGGCCGACCCCTGGGCGACGTATGTGGGACATCACCGCCGGGGCCATCACGGTCCTCGCCGGTGCCGTGCTGCTCATCAACCCGAAGCTGTCGCTCGGTGCGCTCCTGGTGATCTCCTGCGTGTGGCTGATCGTCGTCGGCATCATCGCCGTCGTGATGGCCTTCCGGCTGCGTTCCGAGGCCAAGAGCTGAGGTTCGGACCCGGCCGAGAGCGAACTCGATCGCCTCGGCCGGGTCCGACCTGAGATCGCGCGGAGATCGTCAGATGAGGTTCAGGCTCCGCGCCACGGCCAACGCCTGACTGCGCCGTGAGGCGCCGAGCTTGGCGTACAGGCTGCTGACGTGGGTCTTCACCGTGTTCTCGGAGACGTAGAGCGCGGCACTGATGTCGGCGTACGTCGATCCGCGTGCGAGCTCACGAAGGACGTCCCGCTCCCTGGCGCTCAGGCCCGGGAGCGGCCCGGCCGCCTCGTCGACCGCCTCGGTCGGACGGGGCGTGCCCTGGTCGAAGTACGTCGTCAGGCTGGACATGTCCGCGATGCCGGCCGAGATCCGGCTGACCCAGCGATGCGGCCGGAGCGCGGGCAACCGTCCCAGCATGGTCTGCACGGGAGTCCCCTGTCGGGTCCAGCCGAGGAACGGGAGCGCGTTCTGGCGCACCTCGGTCTCGATCGCGACCTGCTGGAGATGTTCGGCCGCCGCGTCCACGTCCCCCAGCTCGTGGAGCAGCTCCGCGCGCCCGACGAGCGCGACGCCTCGGGTCATCGGCTGGGACCACCTCGCCTGCTGGGCGGCGGTGTCGAAGTGGTCGGCGGCGAGTCGCCGATTCCCGTCGAGGTCGGCGAGCAGCGCTCGGGCCAGGGCAGCCTCGCCGTTCATCCCGCGCTCGGTGAGCTCGGCCTCCACGGACTTCAGTGAACGCCGGTCGGTCGCCAGCGCGGCCAGCTCGGCCTGGTTGAGCAGCAGGGTGACCTGCAGGTGGTCCGGCAGCCGGAAGGCCCCGGGCAGGTCCAGCGGCTCGCCGAGGATCTGGCGGGCGCGTACGACCGAGTGGCCGGACAGGGTGACATGTGCCTCCCGGAGCCGCATCCAGAACCGGGTGCACAGGTCCGCGGGATGGAGCTTCGCGTCCGGGATGGATGCCAGCTCGAGCCAGGGGAGCCGTGCGTTGCGCGCCAGGGCTGCGGCCAGCGCCGTCCGGGTGCGGGTGAAGTCGCTACGGGAGCCGTGCGGCCGGCCTCGGTCGGCTCGCTCGAGCAGGGTGGCGGCCTCGTCCGCGATCTCTCCGCAGGCCGCCTCGCGACCCAGCATGTATTCGGTCATCGCCAGCTGGCTGGAGGCGTCGGCCCCGACCGCCGGCATGTCCCAGGTGCGGGCCAGCCCGATCGCCGAGGTGAGGCTCTGCTCCGCCTCCAGCAGCTGACCGAGCCAACTCTGGGTGATGCCGAGCTCGGTGAGCAGCTGCGGCAGGACGTCGGCCTCGCCGCCGGTGCCGTGCCTGCCCCGGACAACCTCGGCGGCCCGGTCGGCTGCGGCCCGCAGTGGCTCGAGGCCGAGTCGTGCCCGCATCAGCCCGATGCAGGCGAGCTCCTCCTCCGACATCGCCGCCGGCACAGCCAGACAGCGGTCGAGCCAGTGCTCTGCCTCGGGTACGTCGCCGTCGAGCCAGGCCTCGACCGCGAGCGCGAACCAGGCCCTCGGGGTGGTCTCGACGTGCTCGGCGAGGTTGCGTGCGAAGGGAGCGAGGCGGTCGCCGTCACCGCGCATCGCCGTCTTGACGCCGTCGTCGGCGAGCACGGCCGCCATCTCCTCGTGGGCGCCGACGGCTTCGAGCCGCCGCAGCGCGCCCGGCGCCTCGCCGCGCGTCCGGTCGATCCGGACAGCGCGCACCACGGTCGACTGCGCCCGGGCGACGTCGACCCCGCCGGCGACCAGCCGGCGACGTACGACCTCGGCGAGCAGCGGGTGGATGCGGTAGGCCTCCTCGCCGTGGGCATCGGGGACGAGCGGGACCGCGCGGGTCACCAGCAGCCCGGTGCTCTCCAGATCGGTCAGCGTCTCCCCGGCGCTCGGATCCTGGGAGAGATGGGCGGCGGTCCTGGCGGTCACGACCGTCTCGGCAGACGTGCACAGCAGCAGATGCCTCGCGCGTGCGGACAGCGAGGCGAACACCTCGCTCGCCACCCGGTCACCGAGACCGACGGTTCCGTCCTCGAAAGCGGTCTCGCCCGCCCTGCCCGGAGGGCTGGCGTGGACCGACCGGGCCGCGAGGACGACGGCGGCGCACCAGCCGCGGGCCTGCTGGACGATGGCGTCGATGACGGGCCTGGAATCGGTGCGGGCGTGCTCGACGATGAGCGCCTCGGCCTCGACGTCGCTCAGCTGCAGCACGTTGCCTCGCACGACCGAGAAGTTGCCCAGCAGCTCCGGCACCAGCCTGGTGAAGGGCAGGTCCCAACGGCTGATCATCACCAGGCGCATGGAGTCGGGATCGTCGTTGAGCCGCTCGTTGAGCATCCGGTGCGTGGCCGCGCGAAGCAGGTGTGCGTCGTCGATGACGATGCGACGGGGCGTGCCCTCTGCGGCCTCGTCGATCATGCCGGAGAGCTGATCGGGGGTCATCGTGCCGTCGGCGTCCACCCAGCGCTGTGCGCGTGGAGGGCCATCGCCGCTCTGTTGCCGCAGCCATCCGGCGACCCCCAGGGTCTTGCCGGCGCCGGCGGGGGCGATGAGCAGCGTGATCGCGGCATCGGCGGAGCGGTCGAGGTCGGCCCACAGCGAGCGGCGTGGCACGTAGACCCTCGGGAGGCGCGGCCACGGGGCGCTGGCGGCGCCGTCTCCGTCCCTCGGTGTGGGTATCACCACCGTTGCCGCCTCAGGGCGTGGCATCGGTGCGGGTCCTGCTGTCGGGTCTGTAGCGGGCGCCGGCCTGCTGTGCTGCACAACCCCTCCCCTCGGTCAGAGCTCAGATGCCACGCCGGCGTCGTGCGCTCGTTTGGGGGAGTGTGCTGAAGAGCGGCACCGCGCCGTCGGTGAGCCAGGCGTAGTCGTTCGGACGTCCCGCGATGCTTCTCAAAGTAAATGGCGAAAGACCGCGAAGGATCACCTATTTCAGGTGACCGGGAGTCAGATCAACTTCGGGAACGTCAGGAGTACGACTGCCAGCAGCACGAAGCCCACGCCGCCGAGGCAGAGCAGCGTCCACTGGGCGCTGCGGCGGCGCATGCGCTCGGAGAGGGCTGTGAAGAAGAGCACGGTTGCGAATCCGATGGTCAGGACGGTGTAGTTGTCGCCGCGCTGGTTGTTGCGGAGCGCCTGGGCGAACTTGCCGTCGGCCTTGCGGTCGGCGGCGCCGGCCTGAACGGACTCGGGGATGACGTACTCCTCCATATCGAACGGCGTGGCGGGAGCGTCGGGATCCTTGAGCGGCCGGGCGTCGAGCCAGGCCGGGAAGACCGTTGCCAGCGGCTCGGGGAAGCGCGCCTGGAGGAACTCGCTGAGCTCGGGGTCGCCGCTCTGGTAGGCCGCGAGCCACTGCGTGAACAGGGCGACCTGGACCGACAGCTTGCGGTTGGCCGTGGACTCGAACCGCGCGGCCGCGATCCGGTTCGTCGATGCCTGCGAGAAGGAGATCGACATGGCGCCGCTCCACTTGCTGGCCTGGAAGCCGGTCCAGGCGGTCAGGATCGCCGTCACCGACAGCAGCAGGATCGCGATCAGCTCGCGCCAGTCCGTACGCGAGTGCTCAGGGGCCGCAGTGGTCGTCACGATCCCAGGGTGCATACGCCGGGAGGTGTCGGTGATCGCCGGAAAGGGGTGAACGAGCCGATCCGTGCGATCAGCGAGGTCTAGAGGGCCATCTGGTCCGGTGGCCAGTCGCCCTCGTGCGGGTCGCGGTGGGTGCGCCCGGCCGAGGCCCGCTCCTGGTCGCTGGGCTCCTCGTCCTCCTGGGCCACCCAGGCGACGGCATCCTCGTAGGCTTCCCGGGTGGCCTCCCAGATCACCGCGGTGCCCTGGTAGACGGAGCCTGCCGAGCCGAGGGTGTCGTCGGTCTGCAGCTGTCGCACCAGCCGTTCGTTGTCGGTGACGATCACCAGCCTGCTGCCGAGCTCGCCGAGCCCGGCGGCGTACGTCCCCAGCACCTCCAGCAGCGTGGCGCCGGCGTCGTCCGCGCCGCGCAGCCGCAGGATCACCACCGACCTGCGGGAGGCCGGCGTCAGGTCGGGCATCTGCGAGCGCAGCGAGCTGGCGGTGGCGAAGAAGATCGGCCCGTACGGCTGGAGCACCACGACCTCGCGTTCGCCGAGGCTCCTCGGAGGGTTGGTCTCGATGACCCGGTCGTCGGCCCCCATCACCAGCCGGCGCGTCACCAGGCGCGAGGACTGGCCGATCACGAAGAGCAGCACCGACAGCCCGACCCCGACCAGCACGGCGTACTGCAACGGCATCAGCAGGGTGAGCACCAGCGTCGTCAGCATCACCGTCAGCGGCACCGGCCCGGTCTGGCCGACCGCGATCAGCTTGGCCGGCTTGACGGTGCTGACACCGACCACGATCAGCAGTCCGGCGAGGGCCGGCATGGCGACGAGCTCGACGACGCCGGCGAAGAGGACGATGACGGCGGCCATCACGGCGGCCGCGGCGAGGAGCGCGAACCGGTTCCGGGCGCCCGCGCCGACGACCAGCGAGGTGGCCGACATCGACCCGCCCACGGGTACGCCGCGGAAGAGGCCGGAGGCGATGTTGCCCGCTCCCTGACCGATGAAGTCGCGCGAGGGACGGGTGGTGCCGTCCGGGTTCGGGAATCCCGCCGAGACCCCGGCCCCCTGGACCAGCCCGACGAACGCGAGCGCGGCGGCAGGAAGCAGCAGATCGATCGTGGCCGACAGGTCGGGGAACACCGGAAGAGGCAGCGAGCCGGGGACCTCGGCGACGTCGGCGACCAGCGCGACGGTGTCGCTGCCCAGCGCGTTGAGCAGGGCGGCCAGCGCGGAGCCGGCGGCGACCGCCACCACCAGGCCGGTGGCCCCCAGGCGGGTGCGCTCCAGGACGAGGATGCCGGCGACGGTGGTCAGGCCGACCAGCAGAGACGCGAGGTCGACCCGGTGAAGGTGCAGGAGCAGATCCAGCGCCGCGGTGACGCGGTTGCCTCCCTGGGAGTCGTAGCCGGTGAAGTTGTCGAGCTGGCCGAGCACGATGCTGATCCCGACCGCGGAGATGAACCCCGTCATCACCGACTTGGACACGAAGCGCAGCAGCCGGCCCAGGCCGAGCGCGCCGGCGACGATCATGATCACGCCGGTGAGGATCGAGAGGGTGGCGAGTGCTCGCACCGGGTCGTCGTAGGCGTCGAGGTCCACGTCGGCGACGATGATCGCCATCGCTCCCGTGCCCTGGATCGCCATCGCGGCGGTCCCGGTGAACAGCGCCCCTCCGGCGAGCCCGAACAGGTAGCCGTAGAGCCCCGCGACCGGGTTCACCCCGGCGAGGAGACCGCTGGCGAGGCCGTCCGGGACCGACTCGATGCCGAGCACGGCGCCGGCAGCGGCATCGCGCCGGGCCGTACGCCGATCGAAGAGGTGGCGAGGCAGAGTGATCCGCTCGCGCAGCCAGGTCAGCACCGCACCATCGCAGCGCCACCGGCGCGCGGCCGCCTCACCTGACTCGGGTGAGGCGGTTACCTCGAACTTACGAACCGAAACGGGTTCCGTATTCCAGGCGTAACCAGTCCGAAACGGCTGGGCCGAAGGCTTGTTGCCGTGACCAAGCCCCTCCACGACGCCCACCGCCACATCGGCCGGCTGCCGGCGTACCCGTTCTACGGAGGCCCGGCGATCACCGCCGACGTCACCGCGCGCGGCACCGTGAAGGAGCTGGTCGCCGACCTCGACGCCGATCGGATCGAGCGGGCGCTGGTGCTGCCCAACTACGGCGTGCCCGACCCGGACGCGGCCTTCGACCTCAACGCCCTGGCGATCGAGGCGGCCCAGAGCGACGACCGGATCCGGTGCGGCCTGTGGGTCTCGCCCAAGGCCACCGACTCCGCCCGCAACGACGCAGCCCTCGCCCTCGCCGGCGAGGAGGGCGTGGCCGCGCTCAAGACGAGCTTCCTGCTCGGCGGCCATCCCACCGACCCGGAGTGCCTCGAGCAGCTCGACAAGGTCTTCGCCACCGCCCGGGCACACGACCTCACCGTCCACGTGCACACCTCGCCCGGCGCCGCCTCCGACGTCGACCAGATCGGCACGCTCGTGGAGCGCTACGCCCGGGACGTACGTCTCCATCTCGTGCATCTGGGCGGCGGGATGAGCGGTCATATGAAGCTCATCGGCGGCCGGCTCTTCGACTGGATCGAGGCCGGGATGCAGGTCTACACCGACACCAGTTGGGCGATCGGCTTCGCGCCGTCCTGGCTGGTCCAGGAGATCGAGCGTCGCGGCGTCGGGCACGACCGCATCCTCTTCGCCACCGACGCGCCCTGGGGCGACTTCGCCGGCGAGCATGCCCGGCTCGCCGCCGCGGCCGGTGACGGCGAGCTCGCCGACGCCTTCTTCCACCACAACTTCTCAGCCCTCTACGGCTGAGACCGGCAGCCCGACTGCCGGCCACTCGTCAAGGACGACGAGCTCGCCCCCACCACCCGCATCGCCCCTTCCACCTCTCATGGAGACCCCAGTGACCACTGACACCGCTGACATCGACGCCCAGATCGCCGAGAACATGGCCAAGTCGCTCGGCGAGATCCCGCACCCCTCGCAGCAGCCGGGCACCAACATCTACGGCTCGACCAAGATCTTCCCCGACTACCAGGCCGAGGACGGGGAGACCTACTTCACCCTCGTCCACGGCATCCCGCACGAGTCCTCCGTCAGCTTCGTCGCCGTCCTGCAGGCGACCCGAGCGCTGCGCAAGGGCTTCGAGTCCGCCATCTACTTCTACGGTCCCGGGACGCTGGCATGCATGGCCTCCCGTGGCTTCCCGACGATGGGCGACGCCGGGTTCCCCGGAGAGCTCAACACCAACGGCGCCATCGAGACGTTCATCAAGGAGGGCGGCACCGTCTTCTGCTGCCGCTTCGGGATGGGACTCCACGGCCTGCGCGAGGAGGACCTGATCGAGGGCGTCGTGCCCTCGCACCCGCTCGACGTCCAGGACGCACTGATCCACTACGCCCGCAAGGGCGCCATCATCAACTCGACCTACAACCTCTGAGGGCCCGGCCATGACCTCGCCGATCTCGTCCAGCACCCGCGTCGACGTCGCCATCCAGGGGATCCGCCTGCTCGACGCCCCCGTCGCCCGCCGCTCCGGCGCGGGGCCGAGCGACGACGGCCACGTCCTCCTGGACGGGGTCGGCGCGGCCATCCCGCTCAACCCCCGCAGCCCCTATTCCGTACGCGGCGGCAAGCTGCTCCTCGACGGCGCCGACACCGGTCTCGGGGTCGAGGCCGTCGCCCGGCCCCGCTTCTACGATCTGGTGACCGCCGACGGCGTCTCCTACGACAAGATCGCCCGCCTGCACTCGGCCAACGTGCTCGCCACCACCGTCGTGCAGACCTGTGCGCGCTACGACGTGGAGGAGCGCTGCCGGTTCTGTGCGATCGAGGAGTCGCTGCGCCAGGGCTCGACGATCGCGGTCAAGCAGCCTGCCCAGCTCGCCGAGGTGGCCAAGGCCGCGGTCGAGCTCGACGGGGTCACTCAGATGGTGATGACCACCGGGACGTCCCGGGGCCGTGACCGTGGGGCGACCCATCTGGCGCGCTGCGTGCGCGCGGTGCGCGAGGCGGTCCCCGACCTCCCGATCCAGGTGCAGTGCGAGCCTCCTGGCGACCTCGCCTCGATCCAGGAGCTGTACGACGCCGGTGCCCGCTCGATCGGCATCCACGTCGAGTCCCTCGACGAGTCGGCCCGGCTGCGCTGGATGCCGGGCAAGGGCGCGGTGCCGATGAGCGAATACCAGGCAGCCTGGGCCGAGGCGGTCCGGGTGTTCGGCTGGAACCAGGTCTCGACCTACCTCCTGGTCGGTCTCGGCGAGGATCCCGACGAGCTCGTCGCCGGCTGCGAGGAGCTCATCGCGATGGGCGTCTATCCCTTCGTCGTGCCGTACCGCCCGCTGGCGGGCACGCTCGCGAAGGTCGTCGACGGCGTGGAGGCGCCGCCGCACGCCGACGTCTACCGGGTGACCTCGCGGGTCGCCGCGCTCCTGCGCCGGGCCGGCATGGCCGGCGCCGACCAGGCCGCCGGCTGCGCCTCGTGCGGCGCCTGCTCGGCGCTCGGTGCCTGTGGCGAGGAGTCGGCATGACGGAGCTCCTCGACGACGTCATCCTCACCGGTGCCGTACGCCGCTCGCCGAGCCTGGAGGGCTACACCGTGTTCCGGGCCGAGACCGCGGGCGACCTGGAGGCGTACCTCCGGCTTCGCCGGGAGGTCTTCGTCACCGAGCAGGGCCTCTTCGCGGGCTCCGACGTCGACGACGTCGACGACGACCCCCGCCGGATCGTGCTGCTCGCCCGCTCGGACGACGGTGAGATCCTGGGCGGCGTACGTCTCCATCCGGCCCGTCACCCGGCCCAGCCTCGTGATGTGGGCTGGTGGCGGGGGAGCCGGCTGGCGGTCAAGCAGGACGCGCGCCAGCTTCTCGGCGTCGGTGCCGCGCTCGTCCGGGCGGCCTGCGCCGCGGCCGAACAGGCGGGTGCGCTCCGCTTCGAGGCCACCGTCCAGTCCCGGAACGAGGCGCTGTTCCGCAGGCTCGGCTGGATCCCGCGCGAGCGAGTCCATCTCCACGACATGACCCATGTCGTGATGGAGTGGCCGGTCCGGCGCATCCAGCAGCTCTCCGAGGCCACCAAGGCGCCGCTGGGCGACCTGGTCGGTGCCCTGGTGGGTCACTCGACGCCCGGATTCCGGGGTGACGACGGGGCTCCGGTCCCGGGCAGCGACCTGGTCGCGGCCTGCGACGCGATCCTTCCCGCGATGGTCGAACGCGACCCGGAGTGGGCCGGATGGTGCGCGGTCCTCGTCAACGTCAACGACCTCTCCGCGATGGGCGCGGCGCCGGTCGGGCTGCTCGACGCCATCGGAGCCCGCGACGCGTCCTTCGCCCGCCGGATCGTGCGCGGTCTGGCCGAGGCCGCGCAGGCGTGGGGCGTACCGGTCCTCGGCGGGCACACCCAGCTCGGCGTCCCGGCCGCGCTCTCGGTGACCGCCTTGGGACGCGCCGAGCGGCCGGTCCCGGGCGGTGGGGGAGCGCCCGGTGATCTCCTCAGGCTGAGCGCGGACCTGGGCGGAGGATGGCGGCCCGGCTACCGCGGCCGTCAGTGGGACTCGTCCTCGCACCGCACCTCGGCCGAGCTGCGGGCGCTGTCCGGTCTCGTGCCCTCGCTGGCCGCGACAGCGGCCAAGGACGTCAGCATGGCCGGGATGGTCGGCACCGCGGGGATGCTGGCCGAGGCCAGCGGCTGCCGCGCGATCATCGACGTCGCCACCGTCCCCACCCCGTCCACCGCCTCGACCGCGGACTGGCTCACCTGCTTCCCGGGCTTCGCGATGCTCACCGCGGAGGCGCCCGGCCGCACCGAGGTGCGGCCCGAGCTGCCCGGCTTCGTCTCCTCCGCCGTCTGCGGCGAGCTCGTCCCCGGCACAGGCGTCGGCCTGCGCTGGCCCGACGGCACCGTCACCGACGCCATCGACCACACCGTCACCGGACTAGGACCAGCGACATGACCACCCGCACCCAACCCGGCAGCGCCGTGGCCGCCGTCTGCGCCGGCTTCGGCCGGGACGTGGACGAGAACCTCGCCCAGATCGGCAGCCTCATCGAGGAAGCCCGACAGGCCGGCGTCGGTCTGCTCGCCCTCCCCGAGGCCTGCCTCGGCGGCTACCTCTCCGTGCTCGGGGCGGGCCGCGACGGCAGCCACGACGAGACGCCCGAGGACCTTCCTCCCGTCATGGACATCGACGGACCGGAGCTCGCGCGGGTCGCCGCGCTGGCCGGTGACATGACCGTGGTCGTCGGCCTGTGCGAGTCCGACGGCGCCGACCGCTACAACACCGCCGCCGTCGTCACCGGCGACGGCGTGCTGGGCGCCCACCGCAAGGTGCACCAGCCGCTCGGCGAGAACCTCTACTACGCCGCCGGGGACGGGTTCGGCTGCGTGGACACACCGGCCGGCCGGATCGGCACCATGATCTGCTACGACAAGGCGTTCCCCGAGGGGGCGCGGGCGCTGGCCGTCGACGGCGCCGAGGTGATCGCCTGCATCTCGGCCTGGCCGGCCTCACGCACCGCCACCAGCGCCTCGATCGAGGACGACCGGTGGACGAAGCGGTTCAACCTCTTCGACGCCGCCCGCGCGCTCGAGAACCAGGTGGTCTGGCTCGCCTCCAACCAGCACGGGACCTTCGGCAAGCTCCGCTTCGTCGCCAACGCGAAGGTGGTCGGGCCGGGTGGCGACATCCTGGCGACCACCGGCGTCGAGGCCGGCATGGCGGTGGCCGAGCTCGACGTGCCCAGCGCACTGGCGACGGCGCGCCGGGCGATGTTCCACCTCCGCGACCGCCGGCCCGAGGCGTATCCCTCCACGCTGGCGACCGCCGAGCCGCTCTCCCCGGTGGGTGAGGGACATGCCTGAGATGACCTTCACCGTGCGGTGGCCCGACGGGCGGGTCGAGGACTGCTACTCACCCTCGTTGGTGGTGCACGACCACCTGACGGTCGGCGGGACGTACGCGGTCGAGGACTTCCTCGACCGGAGCCTCACCGCCCTGGCCACCGCCTCCGAGCGGGTCCGGGTGAAATTCGGCTTCGCGTGCACCAGCGCGATGGCGACCTCCGATCAGCTGCGGGCCTCCGCCGCCGCGTACGAGTTCGGCCAGCGCGTCACCGTCCTCGCCATGCACCCGCCTCTTCCCGTCGCACCGAACCCGCAGGAGTCCCGATGACCACGCACCGTGCCACTGTCGCGATCGTCGGGGGCGGTCAGGCCGGCCTGGCCGCGAGCTGGTTCCTCGTCCGTGACGGCGTGGACCATGTGGTCCTCGAGGCAGGCACCGCCGGGCACGAGTGGGCCGACACCCGCTGGGACAACTTCACCCTGGTCACGCCCAACTGGCACTGCCGCCTACCCGGCTACGAGTACGCCGGGCCCGACCCGGACGGCTTCATGACCCGCGACGAGGTGGTGAGGTGGCTCGCCGGCTACGCGCCGACCTTCGGCCCGCCGCTGCGCGAGCACACCCGGGTGACGTCGCTGACCCAGCGCGCGGGAGGCGGCTTCCTGGTCGAGGCCGAAGGCCCGGACGGCGCCGAGGCCTGGGAGGTCGAGCACGTCGTGGTCGCGACCGGCGGCTACCACGTACCGGTCATCCCGGCCTGGGCGCCTGCGCTCGACCCCGCCATCGACCAGCTGCACTCGGCCGACTACAAGTCCGCCTCGCGGCTCCGCCCGGGCGCGGTGCTGGTGGTCGGCTCGGGCCAGTCCGGTGCGCAGATCGCCGAGGACCTGCACCTGGAGGGCGGCCAGGTGCATCTCGCGATCGGCGACGCGCCCCGGGTCGCCCGGTTTCACCGCGGCCGCGACTGCATGACCTGGCTGGCCGAGATGGGGCTCTACGACACCCCGGTCACGAGCTACCCGGGCGGCCTGGCCGCACGGGAGAAGACCAACCACTACGTCACCGGCCGTGACGGCGGACGCGACATCGACCTGCGCCAGTTCGCGGCCGAGGGCATGCGGCTCTACGGCCGGCTCGCCTCCGGGGCCGGGACCGACCTCGTGCTCGAGCCGACGCTGCGGGAGGCACTCGGCTCCGCCGACGACGTCTACCGTTCGATCTGCCGCGACATCGACGCCTACATCGCCTCCCGCGACCTCGACGTCCCACCCGCAGAGCCCTATCGCCCGGTCTGGGAGCCGGAGGCGGATCCCACCGCCCTCGACCTCGCCGCGGCCGGCGTCTCGACGGTGATCTGGGCGATCGGCTACCGGCCCGACTACCGATGGGTCCGGGTCGGTGTCTTCGACGGCACCGGGCGACCGACCCACACCCGAGGCGTCACCGCGGTCCCCGGGCTCTCCTTCCTCGGCCTGCCCTGGCTGCACACCTGGGGCTCGGGGCGCTACCTCGGCATCGCCGCCGACGCGGAGCACATCGCGGGCACCATCACCGGCAAGGGCCTTCGGACCGTCGAGCCCGCCGCCGAGCTGGCCCGGCGCCGCTCACCCGGCCCGCTGGACACCTCGGCGGCGGTCGCCTGAGGCACCGCCCACCCAGCATCAAGGACGGATAGGTTGAGGAGCATGTCGAAGGTACGCATCGGGGCGGTCGCGGCCCACTTCGGACGCGATCTGCCGCGCGCGGTCGCCAAGCTCGAGGGGATCGTCGAGGACGCCCGGCGCAACGGCGTACGCCTTCTGGTGCTGCCCGACGCGACCCTCGGCGGCTACCTCTCCGACCTGCGTCACCCCGACCCGCACGCGTTGCCGCCGGCGCTGAACGAGGACTCCTTCGAGATCGGCCGGATGATCGCGATGGCCGGCGAGATGGTGGTCTGTCTCGGGTACGCCGAGGAGGTCGTCGTCGACGGCCACGCGCGGCTCTACAACTCCGCCATCTGTCTCAGCGGTGACGGCGTGCTCGGGCGCCACCGCAAGGTGCACCAACCTGCCGGCGAGTCGCTGGTCTACGCGGCGGGGGAGGGGTTCGCGGCTTTCGACACCCCCGTCGGGAGGCTCGGGATGCTCATCGACTACGACAAGACCTTCCCGGAGGCTGCCCGCACCCTCGCCCTGGACGGCGCCTCGGTGATCGCCTGCCTCTCGGCCTGGCCGGCCTCGGTCACCGACCGCGCCTCGCGGCTCCCGCAGGACCGCCAGTCGCGGCTCTTCGACCTCTACGACCAGGCCCGGGCCGCCGAGAACCAGGTCGTCTGGGTCTCGTCCAACCAGACCGGCGTCATGGGCGGGCTGCGGTTCCTGGGACAGGCCAAGGTGGTCGGTCCCGGCGGCGAGATCCTGGCCCGGACGACCTCCAAGGGCGGCCTGGCCGTCGCGGAGATCGACGTCGAGGCGGAGATCGCCCGGTCCCGGCGGGTCCTGCATCACCTCAAGGAGCTGACCCCGACGGCGTACACGTTCCCGGGAACCTCGCGATGAGGATCGCGCTGCTGACCTACTCCACCCGGCCCCGCGGCGGGGTCGTGCACACTCTGGCGCTGGCCGAGGCACTGGCAGCACTCGGTGAAGACGTCCATGTCTGGACCCTCGGCCGCCACGGCGACACCGCGTTCTTCCGGCCGGTCGACCCCGCCGTCACGGTGCATGCGGTGCCCTTCGAGGCCCGTGACGACGAGTCGGTGGGGGAGCGGATCGTACGTTCCATCGGCGTGCTGCGAGCCGCCTTCGCGCAGCAGCGGGACCGCTACGACATCGTGCACGCCCAGGACTGCATCAGCACCAACGCCGCCCTGCCCTGCATCCGCACCATCCACCACCTCGACCACTTCACCACCCCGCAGCTCGCGGCCTGCCACGAGAAGGCCGTCGTCGAGCCGTACGCCCGGATCTGCGTCTCGCAGTCGGTCGCGGACGAGGTCGCCGCCGGATGGGGGTTCACTCCGACGGTCATCCCCAACGGCGTCGATGCCGCCCGGTTCGCGGCCGGAGCCGCCGACGCCGGCGGGCGGGAGGCCTGGCGGGCGCGGCTGGGTCGCTACGTTCTCGCCCTCGGCGGGATCGAGCCGCGCAAGGGATCGCTCGACCTGCTCGAGGCGTACGCCGCGCTGCGCGCCTCCGACCCCAGACACTCCGATCTGACGCTGGTCTTCGGTGGCGGGGAGACCCTCTTCGACTACCGCGACTACCGGGCGGCGTTCGACGCTCGGGCTCGCGAGCTGGACGTGCCCGTCGTGATCACCGGGGTGCTCGAGGAGGACGAGCTCCCATCGCTGGTCGCCGAGGCCGGCGCCCTCGCGATGGTGTCCACCAAGGAAGGCTTCGGCCTCGCGGCCCTGGAGGCCCTGGCCGCGGGTGTACCCGTCGTCGCCCGCGACCTGCCCGTGCTGCGCGAGGTCTTCGGCGAGACCGTCGCCTACGCCACGACGCCGGCAGAGATCTCCCTCGCGCTGGGCAAGATCCTGGACACGCGGCCGGGCCCGACCGGCGGACGGGACCTCGCCGCCGGCTACACCTGGGACCGCGCCGCCCGCGCCCACCGCGAGTTCTACAGCCGCGTCTGAGATTCCTGAGCGCCGGGTTGACAGTGGCCGGTGACGCCCATCACACTCACTGCCATGAACCTGTCAGACAGGCAAACAGTCAAACCGATTCGGCGCGCGAACGCGATGGAGCTCGTCCTCGCCGAGCTGCGCTCGGAGATCGAGTCCGGCACCTTCCCCGTCGGCACCCGGCTGCCTTCCGAGGCGACCCTGGTCCGCGACCTGGGGGTCAGCCGCCCGGTCGTCCGCGAGGCGCTGCGGGCGTTGCAGGCGCTCGGCATGACGGAGTCGCAGACGGGGCGGGGCACGTTCGTGGTCTCCGACCGTGCCGCCGACAACCCGACATTCGGCAGCTACTCCGCACGCGACCTGGTGGAGGCACGTCGACACGTCGAAGTGCCGGCCGCCGGGTACGCCGCGGCTCGGCACAGCGGTGACGACCTCGACGAGATGCGCAGCCTGCTCGAACGGATGGAGCGCGAGGAGGACGGCGCGGTCTGGGTCGCGCTCGACTCCCTGTTCCACATCGCGATCGCCCGCGCGTCGGCCAACCCGGTCTTCGGCAAGGTGATCGAGGAGATCCGCGAGGCCCTCGCCACCCAGTCCGCCCTGCTCAACAAGCTCGACGAGACGCGGCGTACGGCCTCCGACGCCGAGCACCGTCTGATCGTCGACGCCATCGCCTCCGGATCCTCGGACACTGCCGAGGCTGCGATGCGCGCCCATCTCGAGCACGTCGACGGCGCGCTCGGAGACATCGTCCGTGACCCCACCACCGACAGGAACTCCGCCCGATGACACTGCCATCCTCCACCGGCGCCGAAGCCCCACCACAGATCACCGACGCCGGCGACGACGGCTACGGCAAGTCGCTGACGCCGCGCCACATCACGATGATCGCGATCGGCGGCGCCATCGGCACCGGCCTGTTCCTCGGCGCCGGTGGGCGCCTGGCCACTGCCGGGCCGTCCCTGGCGATCGCGTACGCCGCGTGCGGCCTCGTCGCGTTCATCGTCGTGCGCTGCCTCGGTGAGCTGATCCTCTACCGCCCGTCCTCGGGTGCCTTCGTCTCCTACGCCCGCGAGTTCCTCGGCGAGAAGGGCGCCTACACCGCTGGTTGGATGTACTTCCTGAACTGGTCGACCACCGGCATCGCCGACATCACCGCGATCGCCCTCTACGCCCACTACTGGTCGTTCTTCGCGCCGGTCCCGCAATGGGTGCTGGCCCTCGGGGCACTGGTGATCGTGCTGACCCTCAACCTGCTCTCGGTCCGCCTGTTCGGCGAGATGGAGTTCTGGTTCGCGCTCATCAAGGTGGCCACGCTGGTGGTCTTCATGGCGATCGCGATCTTCCTCATCGTGACCCGCCACCCCATCGACGGCACCACCCCCGGACCACAGCTGATCACCGACCACGGTGGGATGTTCCCCGCCGGGGTGCTCCCGATGGTCCTGGTCATCCAGGGCGTCATCTTCGCCTACGCCTCCATCGAGCTGGTCGGCGTCGCCGCCGGCGAGACCGAGGACCCGCGCCGCGTCATGCCCCGGGCCATCAACACGATCATCTGGCGCATCGGCATCTTCTACGTCGGCTCCGTCGTCCTGCTCGCGATGCTGCTGCCCTGGTCGGCCTACTCTGCCGACGAGAGCCCGTTCGTGACCGTGCTGTCCCGGGTCGGCGTGCCCGGAGCGGGTGACGTGATGAACCTGGTGGTCCTCACCGCCGCGATGTCGAGCCTCAACTCCGGGCTCTACTCCACCGGCCGGATCCTGCGCTCGCTCGCCGCCGCCGGCACCGCCCCCCGCTTCGCCGCGGCGATGAACCGGCACAAGGTGCCCTACGGCGGCATCCTGCTGACGGCTGCCGTCTGCGTCCTCGGTGTCGGGCTCAACTACGTCGTGCCGGCCCAGGCGTTCGAGATCGTCCTCAATCTGGCCTCGGTCGGCATCATCGCGACCTGGGCGATCATCCTGATCAGCCACACGATCTTCGTACGCCGCAGCCGCGCCGGCGAGGTCGAGCGTCCGGCCTTCCGGGTGCCGCGGTCGCCGCTGCCGCAGTTCATCGCGCTGGGGTTCCTCGCGCTGGTCCTGATCCTGATGTTCTTCGACCACGTCGGCCGGATCACCCTGCTCGCGATGCCGGTGCTGCTGGTGCTGCTGGTCGGCGGCTGGTTCCTCGTTCGCGACCGCATCGACACCTCCGAGATGGAGGTGTGATGAGCCTGCCCCACCTGGTCAGACCGATCGCCGACGCGGCTCCGATGCGGGTGCCGGCCCACGAGCCGCTGGTCGAGGTCTGGCGCGGCGAGATGGTCGAGGGCCTCCACCACGGCTCGGCCGTGCTCCTCGATCCTGACGGTCGGGTACGCCTGGCGGTCGGCGACATCGAGGCGGCGTTCTACCCGCGGTCGGCGGCCAAGCCGATGCAGGCGGTGGCGATGGTACGCGCCGGGCTCGACGTCAGCGACGATCTGCTCGCGCTCGCCGCGGCCAGCCACTCCGGCGAGGCGGTCCACCTGGCCGGTGCGCGCCGGTTGCTGGCCTCCGCCGGCCTCGGTGAGGACGCCTTACAGAACCCGCCGGACCTGCCGTACGACCCGGTCGAGCGGGAGAGCTGGCTGCGTGCCGACGGGCAGCGGAGCCGGCTCGCCCACAACTGCTCGGGCAAGCACGCCGCGATGGTCGCGACCTGCGCGGTCGCGGGCTGGGCGCACGATCGTTACCTCGATCCCGCACACCCGCTGCAGGCCGCCGTCCGCGCCACCGTCGAGGACCTCACCGGGCAACGGGTCGCGACGGTCACCGCGGACGGCTGCGGCACCCCGCTCTTCGGGATCTCGCTGCACGGCCTCGCCCGCGCTGCCCAGCGCCTCATGCTCGCCCCCGGGGGCAGCGCCGAGCACCGGGTCGCCGCGGCGATGCGGCGCCACCCCGAGATGGTCGCCGGCGCCCGCCGTGACGTCACCACCCTGATGCAGGCAGTTCCCGGGCTGCTGGCCAAGGACGGGTTCGAGGCGGTCCAGATCGCCGCCCTGCCCGACGGCACCAGCCTCGCGCTCAAGGTCGCCGACGGTGCCGACCGGGCCCGCCTGCCCGCGCTGCTCGCGCTGCTCGCCGAGGGCGGCGTCGCCACCGACGTACTCGCCCCGTTCGCGCCCACCGGCCTGCGCCCCGCCGCAGCGCTCACCCCGACCCGCACCTATCCGACGGAGATGCCATGACCCGACCGACCCGCCGCGAGCACGACCTGCTCGGCGACCGCGACGTCCCCGTAGAGGCGTACTGGGGCGTTCACACCGCCCGAGCCCGTGCCAACTTCCCCATCACCGGCACCACGATCGGCACCTATCCGCACCTGGTGAACGCGCTCAGCGCCGTCAAAGAGGCCGCCGCGCTCGCCAACCTCGAGCTCGGCCTCCTCGACGAGGAGCGCGCCGGAGCGATCGCGTCCGCGTGCCGGGAGATCCGCACCGGCGCGCTGCACGACCAGTTCGTCGTCGACGTCATCCAGGGCGGCGCCGGCACCTCGACCAACATGAACGCCAACGAGGTCATCGCCAACCGTGCCCTCGAGCTGCTCGGTCACGACAAGGGCAGCTACGACCAGCTCCACCCCAACGAGCACGTCAACCTCAGCCAGTCGACCAACGACGCCTATCCCACCGCCGTCAACATCGCGACCATCGTCGCGGTCGGCGCCCTGGCCGACGCCATGCGCGTCCTCGAGGACGCCTTCGCCGCAAAGGCCGAGGAGTTCAGCGGCATCCTCAAGATGGGACGTACGCAGCTCCAGGACGCCGTGCCGATGACCGTCGGCCAGGAGTTCCGCACCTACGCGGTGATGCTGGGGGAGGACCGCCTGCGGCTGCAGGAGGCCGTCACGCTTCTGCACGAGATCAACCTGGGCGCGACGGCGATCGGCACCGGACTCAACGCGCCCGCGGGATATGCCGAGATCGCCCGTCGTCACCTGGTCGAGATCACCGGTCTGCCGCTGGTCACCGCACCGGACCTGATCGAGGCGACCCAGGACTGCGGGGCGTTCGTCCATCTCTCCGGCGTGCTCAAGCGGGTCGCGGTCAAGGTGTCCAAGACCTGCAACGACCTACGACTGCTCTCCTCCGGGCCGCGAGCCGGGCTCGGTGAGATCAACCTGCCGCCGGTCCAGGCCGGCTCCTCGATCATGCCGGGCAAGGTGAACCCGGTCATCCCGGAGGTCGTCAACCAGGTCGCGTTCGAGGTCATCGGCAACGACGTCACCGTCACCATGGCCGCGGAGGCGGGCCAGCTCCAGCTCAACGCGTTCGAGCCGGTCATCCTGCACTCATTGGTCGGCAGCATCACCCACCTGGCTGCCGCCTGCCGCGTGCTCGCCGAACGCTGCGTCCGGGGCATCACGGTCAACAGCGATCTGACCCGCGCCCAGGTCGAGCGCTCCATCGGGCTCGTCACCGCGCTCAACCCCGAGATCGGGTACGTCGCTGCGACCGAGATCGCCCGTGAGGCGCTCAGCAGCGGCCGTGGCGTCGCCGAGCTGATCCTCGAGCATGGCCTGATCTCACCCGAACGGCTCGCCCATCTGCTTCGGCCCGAGCACCTCGCGCACCCCGGCACCGCCGAGGAGCGCCCGGTGCCGGACAGGGCGGTTCCCACAGGCCGAATGGAGTCAACGATCACCCGTTGCGGGTGAAGGGATCACCGGCTGGAGGGCCAACGATGAATCCATGCTGCTGAGCTGACCTCGGGTGCTGGCCAGCATTCTCTGCCTCATCCCGAATGAAGGAGAACTTCTCACATGAGCTTCTGGGACATCATCTGGTTCATCATCGTGTCCTTCGCCTTCGTGGCGTACCTGATGATCCTGTTCAACATCGTCACCGACCTCTTCCGGGACAAATCGGTCTCCGGTGGAATGAAGGCCGTCTGGATGATCGGTCTCGTCTTCCTGCCCTTCCTCATCGCCGTGATCTACCTGATCGTCCGGGGTAAGGGGATGGCGGAGCGTCAGGGCCAGGCGTACCAAGAGGTCCGGGCGGCGCAGGACGACTACATCCGCTCGGTCGCCGGCTCGTCTCCCGCAGAGGAGATCGCCAAGGCCCAGCAGCTGCTCGATGCCGGGACGATCACACCGGAGGAGTTCGCCGCCCTCAAGGCGAAGGCCATGGCGCCCTGACCCGCACCTGCTGTCCAGTCGTCCGGCCGGGGTGATGCCCCGGCCGGCTCGGCCTGGAAACGTGATCGACCATGTCCACAAGCACCCAGCCACCGGGACTGCTCTCCGCCGAACAGCTCGGTGAGCTGCTCGACCTGACCAAGCAGGCCGACAGCGTCGAACTCAAGATGACCGTGCCGAACGCCGAACGACCTCTGGCGGTGGCGTCCCTGGGGCTGGATCCCCTGGATGCCCAGATCCGGCAGGTGTACTTCTTCGACACCGCGGACCTGGCACTCAACCGACGCGGGGTCGTCGTCCGCGCGCGCCGGATCCAGGGACGGAACGACGACTCCGTCGTGAAGGTGCGGCCCGTCAACCCGACAGAGGTCGCGACGGCGCGCAAGTCCAAGAGCCTGACCGTCGAGGTCGATGCGATGCCAGGGGGCTTCGTCTGCTCGGCCTCGATGAAGGCGACCTTCGGCCGGACCGACGTCAAGGAGGTCGCCGCGGGCACGCGCGCGATCCACAAGGTCTACACGAAGGAGCAGCAGAGCTTCTTCCGGGCCAACGCCCTCTCGGAGCTCGAGCTCGATGATCTGGTGTGCCTCGGCCCGATCACCGTCCTGAAGCAGAAGCTGAGGCCGGAGGAGTACGCCGGCCGGCTGGTCGCCGAGCTGTGGCTCTACCCGGACGGCTCGAGAATCCTCGAGCTCTCCTCCAGGTGCGCGCCCGTGAACGCGTTCCAGGTCGCCGCGGAGCTCAAGGCATTCCTGGTCAAGCGCGGACTGGAGATCTCGGGCGACCAGCAGACCAAGACCACAACAGCGCTCGCGTACTTCGCAGGCGAGCTGGCCCGGGTAGCCGCCCCGGCGGGTTCGTGATCCTCATCCACCACGGACGACGCCTCGTCGCTGCTTCGGCATCAGGCTGGTTTCAGCTGTAGCGGCCAGGGCACCGAGCGTGGAAGTCGAGTTGAGACCATGGATCAGAACCCGCGGGAGCCGGTAGCCGCTGCCGCCGATGGCCAGGCCTTCGAGATACGGGTCGCCGGAATGGTCCCGCAGCAGGTCCTGGTGCAGCTCGTCGATGTCGAGACCTCGTCGCGAGAGACGAGAACCGTGTTGATCTGCCGGTGTCGCGACCAGGCCGAGCTCCACGGGCTCCTCGCGAGACTTCGGACCTTCGGTCTCGAGGTCGTGGAGGTCCGCCGGCTCATCGCCGGGACGACGGACGAGGAGCCGGACGGAGACGACGCATGAACGAGGCGCGGCTGCCCGACGCAGAGGTCGTGTTCGAGCTGACCGTCGAAGGCGAGCTGGGTCCGGTGCTCCGCTGTGCGTTGCAACCGGATGCGGTGGAGCAGCAGCCGTGCACCGTCTTCCGAGCCACTGCCGGCGCGGGTCTGGGCATGGCCGACCTCGTGGGCATGCTGGACGCGGAGGGGCTGAAGGTGGAGAGTATCCGTGTGGCTGGGCTCCGATGAACAGTGAGGATGTCGGTCGCGCGGTCCGCGAGCCGCACCCGAGCGAGGATCAGCGGCTCGGCCGTGGGCCTCGCGCGGTCGCCGGTGCCGTCTACGGTCTCGTCTCGGTGATCGCCATCATCGTCGGAGCCTCACACTTCGATGACTCAGCCGGCCGGGTCTTCGCCTTCGCCGTGGTCTCCAGCGTGGTGATCTGGACCGTGCACGTGTACGCCTCGATGCTGGCCGAATCGGGTTCGGAGGTCGCGCCGTGGCGCAGTGTCCTCATCGCGGGAGTGCGCCACGAGTTCGGAATCATCGAGGGTGTCTTCGTCCCGCTGCTCATCCTGTTCCTCGGCGCGATCGGGTGGCTCGAGGACGCACGGGCCATCGCCTGGTCCATGTGGTCCGGCGTCGTGCTCCTGGTTCTGGTCCCGCTGTTCTGGCTTCGTCGGACGGGCCGCTCGTGGGCTCGGGCCTTGGTCGCGTCTGGGGCGTGTGGGCTGCTCGGCCTGGGGCTGACCTGGATGAAGGTCCTGCTGCACTGACCCACGTGACCTGACGCATACGGACTATGTACGGCATCAAGACGTCGTACTAACGTAAAGAACTCCTCGGGACTGACGTTCCCCCTGTTCAATCCGTTGGGCGCTCTGCGCACTGGTTCGATCTAGGAGGCACGTCGACGCGATGGGTCCTCACCCTGGCGATGGCTGGTTCGGCATCCCGACGATTCCCTCGGCGTACGTCAGGCGATCCCGCCTCCTACAGATTCTCGATCGCAGTGACGCCTGCTCGCTGGTGCTGGTCAGCGCGCCCGCCGGAACCGGGAAGACGGCCTTGGTGGCGGACTGGGTCGCGGCAGGCGGTGAGCAGGATCGCACGGCGTGGATCACCTTCGACGGGGCGGATGCCGCGTTCTGGCCCGGTCTCATCGGGTGCCTCGAGAGCCTGGGTGTAGCGGTCTCACCCGATACGGTCCGCGGGGAGGATTGCCCGCTCGACCGCCAGGTTCGCCGGGCGGTCGCGGAGGCCGTCTGTGCCCATCCGGCCCGGCTGACCGTCGTGGTGGACGGATACGACCTGCTCACTGCGGACGTGGCGGACGATCTGGACTTCCTGTTGCGACATGCCCGCGATCGTCTCCGCCTGGTGATGGCGACGCGGGCCGATCCGGTGCTTCCGCTGTACCGATACCGGCTCGATGACACGGTCGTCGAGGTACGGATGGCGGACCTCGCCTTCACCGACGAGGAAGCCGGTGAGCTGGCCCAGCGGGCGGGACTGACCCTGACGCCGGACTCGGTGCACGCGCTCAACCTCCGGACGAAGGGATGGGCGGCCGGGCTGCGGTTCGGCACACAGCTCCTGCGGATGCGGCCGGATCCGGATGACGCCGTCGCAGAGATCGTCGGCGACACCGGGAACATCGCGGAGTACCTGGTCGGCGAGGTGCTGGCCGCCCAGAGCCCGGACGTACGGGCCCTGCTGCTGGCGACAAGCGTTCCCGACACGATCCAGCCGGGACTGGCCGAGGCGCTCGGCGGTCCGGCGGCCGAACGTACGTTGACCTTCCTGACCCGTGACAACGTGCTGATCGAGCCGGTGCCCGGTCATGCTGGGTGCTACCGCTACAACCCGCTCTTCCGGGACCTCCTCCGCGCCATCCTCGCCTATGAGTCGCCCGACGAGATGAAGCGCCTGCAGCGGACGGCGGCCGAGTGGTACTCCCGCGACGGTCAGGTCACCGCGTCCGTCACTCACTTCGTGGCGATCGAGGCCTGGGAAGAGGCGGCCGCAGAGGTGGTCGACGACCTGGCGGTCGGCCAGCTCCTGCTCGACGACGGCACAGCCGGCTTGACCCGGTCGTTGCGGTTGATGCCGTCCGAGCTCGAAGACCCCGCCGCCACCGTCGTGAGAGCGACCCTCGCGCTGGGAGCCGGCGACACGACCGGTTTCACCGACGAGCTGGCTCAGGTGAAGTCAGAGTCGGGTGAGGGATCAGGTTCCCATCCCTGGGCCACCGACGTCGCGGTCCGGGTGCTGGAAGCCGTCTGCGCGCAGACGTCGGAGGACCCGATCCAAGCGATGTCGCTCGCCACCGCGGCCGAGGAGGCGCTGGAGGCGCCGGACCGCGGCCCGAAGGTCAACCCCCATCCCGAGCTGGACGCTCTCGTCGTGCTTAGCAAGGGCATCGCGGCCCTCCGTCAGGGAAGGCTGGCCGCGGCCGACGCGATGTTCAAGTCCGGCGTCGCGGCAGCCGCGGCCGCCGGATCCGAGGCCGTGCAGGTGGAGTGCCTGGGCTACCAGGCGGTCATCGCCTGCTGCCGGGGCAAGCTCTCCAGGGCGGCGAGGCTCGGGGCTCGGGCGATCGCTGCCGCCGAGCGCGGCGGTGTCAACGCAGGAGAGCGGTCGGCTGCGGCCCGGGTCGCACTGGGCTGGGTGGAGATGGAGCGGTACGACCTGCGCGCGGCAACGGAGCACGTTCACTCGGTCGAGCGGATGGACCTGCCGCTGCGGGATCCGGTCCCGCACGCCTTCCTGGCGATGGTCAGGGCGCGGCTCCAGGTGGCGCATGGTGACCGGCTGGGCGCACTCAGCGGCCTGGAGCAGGCTGCCGCAGGTTTCATGGACGAGCGTGGCTGGCTAGGTGAGCAGCTACGCATCGAGCTCGCCCACGTCCGGGTCGCCGCTGGTGAGCCGGCGGCCGCGGTTGAGGTCGAGGACCTCGACGACGAGCCGGAGGCGGCCCTCGTGGTCGGGCTCGCGCACCTGCAGCTGGGGGATCCGGACGCCGCCGACGCCGCGATGTCGACGGTCCTGTCCAAGCGGGCTGCCACGCCGATCCAGGTCTCCGGATGGCTGGCGGAGTGCGCGCACCGGCTCCGCGACGGAGCGTCGGTGCGCGCACGCGCCGCGCTCGACCGGGCCCTCACGCTGGCCTCGCGCGAACGAGTGCGACGCCCGTTCCACGAGGCGCCCGCTGTGGTGCGACAGCTGCTCCTGCGGGACAAGCAGCTGAGCACGGAGCACGAGTGGCTCTTCGAGATCTCGACGGAGCCGGCACGCAGGTTGTCCGTCAAGAAGTCGGCACCGACCTCCGTCTCGTCGGGCCCTTCCGCGCCCGTGATCGAAGAGCTCACGGAGAAGGAGCAGGAGGTGCTGGGTCACCTGGCGAATCTGCTCACCACCGAGGAGATCGCAGGCGTCATGTACATCTCCGTCAACACGATTCGCACCCACGTACGCAACATCCTTCGGAAGCTGGGAGTCACCCGCCGCAACGCTGCGGTCAGGCGGGCTCGCGAGCTGCACCTGCTGCCGCAGTGAGCGACCGGTCGCAGCCTGTCCGGGTCATCCGTAGCGGATGAGGTGAGTGGCGCGGACGTCGCTTTACCGTCGGAGAGCTGGAGTGTCCAGCTCGATACCTGGGTCGTCCGGTGTGCTGTGGGCGAGTCAGGAGAACCCGGAGGTACCCCCGTGACCACATCGGACGTCGCCCCGCAGCCGGGGCTGAGCGTCGGACCGACGAGCGAGTTCAGCCTGTTCTTCCGAGTCAGACCCGGTGAGGCGGCGTCCCTACGCAGTGCGCTGTCGACGCTCCAGGACACCCCTGGCTACCGGCCGGGCGACTACGGGATGGCGATCCAGACCATCCACGAGGCACGATTCGTGCTGTTCGACGACGACACCCGGCTGGCGTTCATCACCAGCTTCGACGGTCCGTGGGACGCCTACATGGAGGACTTCTTCACCTCGGGCCCGACGCTGGCCCTCTTCGACGTGATCTTCAGCCACGTCGAGGGGTACGACGGACTGCCGGACCTGGCGGCCGTGCGCTCGTTCGTCCTGGGAGCCGAGCAGAGCGCCGCGGCGTACGCCCGCAACTACGGCGGCACGGTCAAGGAGATCCGCAAGGCGCAGCGCGTGAACAGCGCCTTCCAGCAGGTCCTCGACCACCCGCAGGCCGGCGAGATCCTCGAGCACCCAGCGATGCAGCCCCTGCTCGACGAGGCCGGCGACTAGCCGCGCGAGCGGGCGAGGCGAGGAGCAGCAGTGTCTGACCACATCTCCGGGCCGCGCGCCCTGGCCGATCCGATCGCGGACATCACCGACTTCTACGCGTTCCCGAGCCCTGACTCGCCGGGTCGCCTCGTTCTGGTGATGAACACCCTGCCGATGGCGAAACCCACCGACCTGTTCTCGGCGGGGTTGCTCTACCGTTTCCGGCTGCGGCCGCTGAGCGCTCCGGCCGGCTCGACCAGCGGAGTGTTCGTCCCGGGCGGCGACGAGGTGGTCATCGACTGCGTCTTCGACCCACCGGAGCACGTGTCGGACCCGGCCACCGGTCGGCCGGGCCACGAGCAGCACGGCAGCTGCGTGGCTCCGGGCGGAGAGAAGGTCACCTTCCGCGTCGACGACGAGCCCGGCGGCGCCAGCGGGGGAGTACGTGTCTTCGCCGGGGCGCGCTGGGACCCGTTCATCATGGACGCCCGCGCCGCACTGGCCACGATCGCGACGCGGAATCTCGCGTTCACCGAGGACGGGTCGATCTTCCTGGACGGTAAGAACGTGCTGAGCATCGTTGTCGAGATCGACGCGGATCTCCTGCCGGGCGGGATGCTGGGGGTGGTCGCCGAGACCCTGACTCGGGGCGAGTTCAACGTCCGCATCGAACGGGTCGGCCGGCCCGAGGTGAAGAACATGATGCTGGCCCCGAAGGACTTCGACCAGGTCAACCGGGATCTGGAGATCCGCGACCTCTACAACATGGAGGACGCCTTCCACCTCGGCGAGTCGTACTACGGTGCGTTCCGGGCACGCCTGGACGCCAACCTCGCGTTCTGGGACTGCCTCGACGGCAAGCGGGACTGGCCGCTCGGAGAGGACGGGAGCCACCCGCTCACCGACCTCGTCCTCGCCGACTATCTGGTCGTCGACCCCGCCTTCCCGTACGCCGAGCACGGGTCCTTCCTGGAGATCGAGCTCGCCGCCCGGCGTGGTGAGCCGCACCAGTCCTGCGGAGGCCGGGCCCTGAACGACGACGTGATGGACGCGCTCTTCACCCAGCTCGTCAACGCAGGTCACGGCCCCACGATCCGTGACGGCGTCGACTCCGCCAGCCGACCGGCCACCACGACGTTCCCGTATCTGGTCGCGGCCAACCCGGACCCGCCTGAACCTCCGGAGCATCACTGACATGGACGACGTGACCCTCGAGCTCGACGACATCCAGTCCGGTGCGCTGTTCGAGCGCCCTTCGCCGTACGTGGGTGTCTACCTGCTGCTCAGCATCCGCGATCGCCGGGACGGCCGTGAGCTGGTCCGGCGGATGCATCGGCTCCTCACCGCCGACGGCGAGGCCGGCGAGGAGGGCGAGACCTCGCTGACGGTCGCGTTCACCTACCAGGGGCTGAAGGCGCTCGGTGTGCCGCAAGCGTCTCTCGACAGCTTCGCCCCCGAGTTCCGGCAGGGCATGGCGGCTCGGGCCGAGATCCTGGGTGACGTCGGCGAGAGCAGTCCCGAGCATTGGGAGAAGCCCCTGGGCAGCGCCGACGTCCACGTCGCGATCTCCGTGCTCTCTCCGGACGAGGGCCGGCTCCGGGCTGTTGCTGACAGGGCCGGCCGAGCTCATGCCGACCTGTCCGGGGTCGAGGTCATCTGGCGCCAGGACTGCTACCAGCTGGCGACGGGACGGACGTCGTTCGGGTTCAAGGACGGCATCGGTCAACCGGCTGTCGAAGGAAGCGGCCGACCGGCGACCGACTCCCGCGAGCCCCCGCTCAAGGCCGGGGAGATCATCCTCGGCTACCCCGACGAGACGGGCGAGGTCGCTCCGATGCCGTCGCCCGAGGTGTTGGGCCGCAACGGCACGTACGTCGTGTTCCGCAAGCTGCACACCAAGGTGGCGGCGTACCGGGCCTATCTGCGTGCGCGTGCGGCGTCGCGCGCGGAGGAGGACCTTCTCGGCGCCAAGATGGTCGGCCGCTGGCAGAGCGGCGCGCCGCTCGCTCTTGCGCCCGAGCGCGACGACCCCGAGCTCGGGAGCGACCCGTCCCGCAACAACGACTTCGCCTACGGCGACGACCCGCGCGGCTTCAAGTGCCCGGTCGGTGCGCATGCGCGTCGCGCCAACCCTCGCGATGCCCTGGACCACGAGGGCAGTGTCGACGTACGGCTGCACCGGATGATCCGACGCGGCACCAGCTACGGCCCGGCCCTGCCCGACGGCGTGCTCGAGGACGACGGGGCCGAGCGCGGCATCATGTTCGTGTTCGCGGGTGCGCACCTGAAACGGCAGTTCGAGTTCGTGAAGACCCAATGGCTCAACGACGGGATCTTCATCGGCGCCCCGCTCGAGGCGGACCCGCTCGTCGGCCCTCACGGCGAGGCCGGGACGTTCACGATCCCGCAACGACCGATCCGGCGCCGGCTCCAGGACCTGCCGCCGTTCGTGGTCACCCGCGGCGGCGAGTACTGCTTCGCCCCGAGCCTGAGCGCGCTGCGCTGGCTCGCCGACCTGGAACCCGACGACCCGGCCACTCCGAGAGGAAACAGATGAGCACCTCGAGCACCGACCGCTGGGAAGCACTCGACTTCGCCCCACCGGCCCCCGACGTGGAGGAGACCGAACCCTCGGTCCTCCTCGACTACCTGTCCGACGGCGCGGTCGCCCGGGTCACGCTCAACCGCCCTCATGCCGACAATGCGATCTCGACCGAGATGGGCGCCCGGCTGACGGAAGCCGTCGAGGAGATCGCGGTGCGCACCGGCGTACGGGTCGTCATCCTGACGGGTGCCGGAGAGCGGGCGTTCTCGGTCGGTAGCGACCTGCGGCAGCGCAAGGCGATGACCAAGGAGGACTGGCTGCGCCAGCGCCAGGCCTTCGACCGAACCCTGTACACCGTGCGCCAGCTGCGCAAGCCGATCTTCGCCGCCGTCAACGGCATCGCGTACGGCGGCGGTTGCGAGCTGGCGCAGAGCACCGACTTCATCATCGCCTCGACCGCCGCGACGTTCGGTCAGCCCGAGGCGATGCTCGGCCTGGCGGCAGGAGGCGGCTCGCCGGCGCTGCTGCCTCGCCTGCTGCCGCGCGGCAAGGCGCTGCAGATGCTGATGACCGGCGACCCGATCGCGTCGGCGGAGGCGTACCGGCTGGGCATGGTCAACGAGCTGCACGAACCCGGCGACCTCGCGTCAGCGGCACTGCGGATCGCGGAGAAGATCGCCGGCAACTCGCCGACCGCGGTCCAGGCGGTGAAGCGGGCCGTACACCTGGGGGAGGGCCAGCCGATCGAGGAGGCCATCGCGATCATGATGGACGCCCACTGGCGCTCCGCGGTCCACCCCGACCGTGTGGAGGGCATCGGCGCCTTCAACGACGGCCGCGAACCCACCTTCGCCGACTCCGACTTCTGACCCCGTCACCCGCCCCAAGGAGGCTGAACCACCATGACCGTTGCCGATGAGCTAGAGGCGGCCCGCGCCGCGCTGGTGATGATCAACCCGGCGCCGTACAACGCCGAGGCGCCGCCGTCCGCCCTGGCCGGGGATGTCACTCCGAACGAGCTCCACTACGTACGCAGCAACTTCGCGGTGCCCGACCACGACGGCACCCTGAAGATCGGCGGCGCGGTCGGCAAGCCCACGACCCTGACGCTCGAGGACCTGCGTGCGATGCCCGCGCACGACCGCACGGTCACCCTCGAATGCGCCGGCAACGGCCGCCTGGAGATGAGGCCGCTACCGACCGGGGAGCCCTGGGGAGACTTCGCCGTCTCCACGGCACGGTGGACCGGCGCCCGGCTCCACGACATCCTCGCGAAGGTCGAGCCGGCGGCCGACGGGGTCGAGCTCCTCGCCACCGGCGCCGACCACGGGCCGTACCACCTGCAGGCGATCCTTCCGGAGACCGACCAGGACAACCTCACCTTCACCCGCGCGCTGCCCCTGTCGCAGGCCACCGACCCGGAGTCCGGGATCCTCATCGCGTACGAGATGAACGGCCAGCCGCTCGGGCGCGACCACGGCGCCCCGTTCCGGCTGATCGTCCCGCACTGGTACGCCGTCGCCTCTGTGAAGTGGCTCGAGCGCCTCGACGTCCTCACCGAGCCCTACACCGGAGAGTTCCAGACCGGCCACTACATCTACGAGTGGTCCGACCGGCCCCACGAGCCCGTCACCCTCATGCGGGTCCGCGCCCGCATCACCGAGCCCGCACCCGGCTCGGTCCTCACCCAGGACACCTGCATCGTCCGCGGCAAGGCCTGGTCAGGCACCGGTCCGGTCACGAAGGTCGAGGTCAGTCTCACCGGGGAGGGCGACTGGCAACCGGCTCAGCTGGAGCCGGCCCCTCCGGGCGACTTCGGGTGGCAGGACTGGAGGTTCACCTGGCACGACATCGGCGTCGGCCGGCACACCCTACGCGCCAGAGCGACCGACGCCGCCGGGAACGTGCAGCCCGACGTACCGCCGTGGAACCGCCTGGGCTACGGGAACAACGCCATCGAGGTCATCTACGTCGACCGACGTTAGCCGTCCAACAAGAACTGGATGCGAGCACGCCGGCGGCGCGGAGCTTCGGGTCAGGCCCGCTTGCGGCTCGCGATCTGGTCAGAGAGCTGCTGCACGTGGGCGGGGTCCGCATCCCTTGCGAGGGCGACGTAGTGGTCCATGACGGCCGGCCGGTAGCGCACGGGCAACGTCTGTCCTGGCGCCAGTCGAGTGAGCTCGGTGATCGTGAAGTTCTCGTCTGCGACACCGCGGAACGAGATGCCGTCGGCGGTCTCCACGTCGAGCATCAGCACGACGCGTGGGTTGCTGTTGACCTCCCGCCAGTCGACGAGAACGCCGAGCGCGAGAGTCCCCGCACGCAGTTCCGCGTTGCGCTTCCGTGCGTCACGGCTCAGGATCGGGTTCGAGGCGACCCCGGGGAAGTCGGGCCCGACGCCGAGCGATTCCCGACTCAGGTCGGGCCTGAGCTGCGCCATCAGATCGTTGTGCTTCTTCTTCGAACCGAACATCCTGACCTCTCCCACACACTGGGGCCGGACTCTCGGCCTGGCGCTTCGCACTGAACCGCGATTGTACGTCGCCGACCAGTCCCTTGCGGCTGTTTCGCCGGTTCGGAGCATCCCCTCGATCAACGACTGTGCGCCACGCCCAACGCCTCGTCGGGCGAGCTTTCATAGCCCGCGCCAGGCCGACCACAGCTGGGCGTAGCGGCCCTCGCCCGCGACGAGCTCGGCGTGGGTGCCGGTCTCGACGATCCGGCCGTGCTCCATGACGACGATCCGGTCGGCGGACTCGGCCTGGGTGAGGCGGTGCGCGATCACCAGCGATGTACGCCCGGAGGTGACCGCCAGCGCGGCCCGCTCGAGGTCGCGCGCGCCGCTCGAGCCCGCCTCGGCGGTCGCCTCGTCGAGGACGACGGCGACCGGGTCGGCGAGAAGCACGCGCGCCAGGGCGAGCTTCTGGACGAGAGCGGGGGTCAGCTGGTGGGCGCCTTCGCCGACGAGGGTCTCGAGCCCGTCCGGGAGCACGGCCACCTCGGCCCAGGCCTCGACCTCGCGCAGCGCCTTCTCCAGCACCGCGTCGTTCGCGCCCGGCGCGGCCAGGGTGAGGTTGTCGCGGACGCTGCCGGTGAAGGTGTGTACCTCCTGGGTGACCAGGGCGGCCCGGCTCCGGCCGTCGCGCACCGGGAGGCCGCCCACCATCACCTCGCCTGCGCTCGGGGTGAGCTGGCCGGCCACGATTGCGCCGAGAGTCGACTTGCCTGCGCCCGAGGCGCCGACCACTGCGACCAGCTCCCCGTCGGCAAGGGTGAGGTCGACGCGGTCGAGAGCCGGCCGACCCGGCACGTACTCGTGATGCAGGCCGGTGACCACGATGCCGGAGCCGTCCGGCTCGTCGGCGGCTGCGGGGGCCGGGCGCTCGAGGAGGGCGAGCCCGGCCAGGCGTACGAGGGAGGCGCCGACCGACTGTACGTCGTCGAAGAGGGCGATGACCGCGCCGATCGGGTTGAAGAGCCGGTGGAAGTAGAGGACGGCCGCGGTGACGGCGCCGACGCTGGCGGCATCCGCGCGGACGAGGAAGAAGCCGGTGCCGAGGATGGCGAGCAGGCCCATCAGCTCGGCCCGGTTGTTGCGGCCCAGGAAGCGCATCAGCATGGCGAACACCTCGACCGAGATCGACGCCGAGTTCCACGAGGCGGCGCGGACCTTCTCCTGATGCTGCTCGGCGATGCCGTACGCCCGCAGGGTCCGGTTGCCGTGGACGCCGGTCAGGAACGCCTCGGCGCGCACGCCGTTCGCCTCGCGCTCGCGGCGGTAGTAGGGACCCGAGCGGGGGAGGTACCAGCGCAGCGCCATCACGTAGAACGGCGCAGCGAACAGGCCCGCGAGCCCGAGGCGCCAGTCGAGCGCCATGAGGCCGGCGGTCGTGAAGACGATCGCGATCACCGAGTTGAGCATGAGCGGAACGACGTCGGCCATGGAGCCGCCGATGAGGCGTACGTCGTCGCCGACCCGGGACACCAGGTCGCCGCTGCCGCTCTCCTCGAGCCGCTGGGTGTCCAGGTGCAGGGCCCGGTCGAGTACCTCCTCGCGGAGCTCCGCCAGCGCCGGCTCGGCCACCCGGGCGAGCAGGTGGATCGAGACCGCCCCGGCAGCCCCGGCGACGAGCGCGGCACCGAGGATCCAGACGCCGGCGGTGACGATGTCGGCTTCCGGTGACCCGGCTCGGACCAGGTCGACCATCCTGCCGAGCATCCAGGGAGCCACCAGGCCGGCCAGGCCCTCGAGGGCGAAGACGGTCAGGCATGCCGCCAGCAGGAGCGGACGGCGGGTGAGCAGGCGCCGCGCGAGGCCGGCCGCCTCCCGTGGTGTGGAGACAGGGAGCCGTGTCAGGGTCTGGGTGGTCATCGCAGTACCGCCGCGCAGTAGTCGGTGTGGGTGGCCAGCTCGTCGTGGGTGCCCCGGGCCTCCACCCGCCCGGCTCGGATCCAGACGACCTCGTCCGCGGCGGCCAGGAGCAGCGGGCTGCTCGTGAACAGCAGGGTGGATCGGTCTGAGCCGGGGCCGTGCCGGAGGCGGCGTAGCTCCTCTGCGACGTACTGCTCGGTGACGGCGTCGATCGCCGTCGTGGGGTCGTGCAGGACGAGCACGGATGCTTCCGCGGCGAGGGCCCGGGCGAGACCCAGTCGCTGGCGTTGGCCACCGGAGAGACTCTGCCCGTCGACGGCCACGTGCGTGGCCAGGCCGTCGGCCGCGACCGCCACCAGCTCGGTGGCCGAGGCGGCGGCGAGAACGGCCGTCACCTGGTCGTCGTCGAGGCGGTCGAGCGGGTCGACGTTGCTCCGCAGGGTGCCCTCGAAGAGGTCGACGTGGTGGTCGGTGACGAGCAGCCGGTCGCGTACGTCGGAGAGCGCGAGCTCGGTGAGGGGCTGGCCGCCGAGCCGGACGGCCCCGCGCTCGGGCAGCGACTCGCCATGGAGCAGGGAGAGGAGCGTGGCCGGCACCGCCGGGTCGTCGGCGACGACGGCCACCAACCGCCCCGGCGGCACCGCGAGCGACAGCTCGGCGACCGGGCCGGCGGCGACCTGGTCGAGCTCCAGGTCGTGGCCGTGCGCGCGTCGCTCGCCCTCGATGACCAGCGCAGGCGTCGAGAGGAACCCCACGATCCGTGCCGCCGAGGCGCGGGACTGCGCGACCCGGGCGACCAGGGCGCTGAGCATCCGCATGGGCTCGGCCACGAACTGTGCCAGCCCGACGACCGCCACGAGCTCGCCGATGCTCAGGTCGCCGGAGAGGGTCCGCAGCCCGGCGACGATCGCGATCACCGCCAGGAACACACCGCTCCCGGCGGAGGTGATGCCCGTCAGAAGGCCGGCCCAGCCGGCGGCGGCGACGCTGGTGTGGGCGGCCGTACGACTCTCGCGGCGATAGCGCTCGAGCGCCACCTCCACTCCGCCGATGCCCTTGAGCGGCCGGATCCCGCGGATCAGGTCGCTGGCGATCCCCGTGGTACGTCCCAGCGCCTCCTGCCGTCGCGCGCTGCGGTGGGCCAGGCCCGGCGCGACCAGATGGGTGGCGCCGAGGACGAGGGGTACGCCGACCAGGACGATCAGGGCGAGCCACGGGTCGATGACGGCGAGCACCACGCCGCTCACCACCAGCCCGATCGCGCCGGCGGTGGACAGGGCCACCTGGCGGATGACCTCGCCGACCAGGTCCGCGTCCCCCGTGGCCAGCGCCAACAGGTCCCCGGAGAGCCGGTCGGTCCGCGCACCACGCGGGTCGAGCACGTGCCCCGAGACCTCGGTGCGCAGCCGGTGGCTCTCGACGTGGACGGCACGGTTACCGATCCGCGCGCCGAACCGGTACGACAGGCTCAGCACCAGGAAGTGCAGGCACAGGACCACCGCCCACAGCACCAGCTCGCGCAGGTCGCCGGTCGTCACCGCCCGGTCGATCATCACGCCGATCAGCACCGTCACCATCGCCTCGCACACCTGCCACAGCGTGATCAGGGCCGACGAGGCGAGCACGGCGCGCCGCTGACGACGCAGCGACCGCCGCATCAGCGCACCCGGCGTACGGGGAGTGGACACCGGGGTCCTCCAGAAGTCCGAAGCGGTTGGGTTAGGTCAGCCTAACTTGAGCCTGTCTGGGCGGGAACCTCGGCTCCGGCTGCGTAAGCGGCGGAGCTCTCCGGCTGGGTCCATCGCAGGGCCCGTGCGATGTCCCCGATCCCGGGTATCCAGCGTCCGGATCGCCAGCGAGACGATTCCGCGGTCGTGAGTATCGCCGCTATGACCGTCTATCCTCCGGGCCCTTCGACGCCACCACCCCCTGGGCCCCCTCCTGTGCTCAGGAAGCGCCGGGGGAGATTGATCGCCATCGTCGTCGTGGTCTGCGCGCTCGTCATCGGCGCAGCGGGTGTCGGGATCTGGCGCGGTGTCGAGGCGATCATCGACTACAGGCAAGAAGCTGCGGCGGCTGCCCAGGTCAAGGCGAAGCAGGATGCCTGGAGGACGTGTCAGAAGGAGATCGGCGACTTCGTCGACGCTGTCTATGCGATAGACAGCCAGCTCGACGTCGGCGTGACGAACGCTGAACTTCGAGAGGCGGCAGGCGATGCAGCTGTCGTGCGCGGAACAGCCCAGTCGTACGACCTGGCCGATGGCTGCCAGAGCATCTACAACTTGGCCTCCGGTGCACTGGCCGTGTACGCCTCCACGGCGCAAGAGTGGAACGACTGCATCACCGATTGGTACTGCACTGTGAACACCGACGACTACCAACTTCAGTGGGCTGACGCATCCGGCGACATCAACAAGGCCCGCTCCGGCCTCTCCGGAGGGTATGACCCGGACGACCCAGACGCTGAACCGGCGTTTCCTGGCCGGACCGAGACTGGGTCCGCCTAATCTCATCGCGCTCATCCTGAGCGGGCTCGCCCGGACGTGCTCGCTTGGGCATCTGAAATGCCTCACGAAATGCGAGAAACCCCAGGTCTCCCTGGGGTTTCTCTCTGTGCGCGAGGGGGGACTTGAACCCCCACCCACTAATACGTGGACTAGCACCTCAAGCTAGCGCGTCTGCCTATTCCGCCACCCGCGCGCAACAAGAAGAACATTATCAGGAGGGTGCCGGGGTGCCGAATCGGGGGATGCTGTGTCGGCCTCGGGATCAGGCGTCGTCCTTGCGGTCGCTGTGACCGAGCGGCTTGTCGGGTGCGATGAGGTCGCGCACGCGGCGTTTCAGGTCGGTGATCTCCGGGAAGCCGCCGTCGCGTTTGCGGTTCCACACGCTGGTCTCGCGGCCGTCGACAGTCACCTCGATGCGGAAGACGCCGCCCGTGGCGGGCACCAGGGCGACCTCGCCGACCTCGGCGGCGAAGGTCTGCAGCAGCTCTCCTGCGTACCACTGGGCACGGAGGAGCCAGTTGCACTGGGTGCAGTAGGTGATGGTGATGCGTGGGTTCACGGCACTACTGCATCACACGGGCGGTCGCGCCGGGCGTGACCGCTGGGGCGTCAGGCCGGAAGGAGGGCGCGGGCGGGGTGGTTGCTGGTGACCATCCAGACGCGCTTGTCGTACACGAAACGGCGCAGGCGGCCGGGGTTGTCGACGGTCCAGACGAGGACCTTGATGTTGCGGCGGTGGGCCCAGCGCAGCAGCCAGACGTCGGCAAGACGCTGCTCGACGACGACCAGGTTGGAGCGGCAGCGGCGGATGCGGCCCTCGGGGAAGAACTCGGAGAGCTTCAGCCGGAACAGCTTGATCGGGTGGTGGCGGAAGTCGACGCCGCCGAGGGAGAGACCGACGAGGGTCTCGGGGGCGCGGAGGTCGGCCCAGTCGCGCAGGACGCGTACGGACTCGTCGACCATCGTGGTCACGATGAAGCTCTCGTTCATCACCTCGAGGGCGATCTCGGCGGCGTCGATCTCGTGGGGGAGCCCGAGGTGGTTCGACGGTGAGGCGAACTTGAGGTCGATGTGGGCGTGCTTGCCGTGGGTGGCGAGCAGCTCGAGCGCCTCCCGGTAGCGCACCAGGCGGAACGGCGCGAGCCGCGAGAGCGCCGCGTACGTCCGGTCCTCGATCTTCACCCTGCGGCCGATGCGGTCGCGGATGTGGCCGTCGTGGTGCAGGACGAACTCGCCGTCGCGGGTGCGGTGCACGTCGAACTCGACGTAGTCGACCTCCATCCGCACGGCCTCCAGAAGCGACTCCCAGGAGTTGTCACGGTGCCCCGACTGACGCGCCGCGGCGCGGTGAGCGGAGAGGAGGGCACGCTTCTGCATGCGCCCATGGAAACCCACGCATCCGACCGCACTGAAATCCTCAGGTTGCGCATAGGTGGACGTCAGGGGGCGGTTTGTCGCATGCGGTCGATACGGTGGCGGTATGACCAGCGCCGAGACCGAGGTCGTCGACCTCTGCCGTGACCTGATCCGCATCGACACGAGCAACTACGGAAACGACCCGGGCCCGGGGGAGCGGAAGGCGGCCGAGTACGTCGCGGCACAGCTCGACGAGGTCGGCATCTCCTCCGAGATCTACGAGTCGGAGCACGGGCGGGCCTCGGTCGTCGCGCAGTGGGGCGGGTCCTCCGGTGACGGGCTGCTCCTGCACGGTCACCTCGACGTCGTCCCCGCTGCCGCGGAGGACTGGCGGATCGACCCGTTCTCCGGCGAGATCCAGGACGTCCCGGGAGAAGGGCTCAGCGTCTGGGGTCGAGGCGCTGTCGACATGAAGGACTTCGACGCGATGCTGCTCGCGGTCGTCCGTGAGCGCCAGCGCACCGGGCGGATCCCGGAGCGCCCGATCACGCTCGCCTTCACCGCCGACGAGGAGGCCGGCGGGATGAAGGGCGCCCACGTGCTCGTCGAGGACCACCCCGACCTGCTCGCCCACTGCACCGAGGCGGTCGGTGAGGTCGGTGGCTTCTCGACCACGGTGAAGGGACGCCGTCTCTATCTCATCGAGGCCGCCGAGAAGGGCATGGCCTGGATGAAGCTGACGGCCCGCGGCACCGCCGGGCACGGCTCGATGATCAACCGCGACAACCCGATCACCAGGCTCTCCGGCGCCATCGCCCGCATCGGCGCCCACGAGTGGCCGGTGCAGCTGACCCCGACGATGCAGACGCTGCTCGCCGCGGTCGGCGAGATCGCGGGGGAGGAGCCGACCCCCGAGAACGCCGAGCGGCTGGTGGAGGAGTTCGGCCCGGCCGCCCGGATGATCGGCGCCACCCTGCGCAACGTCACCAACCCGACCATGACCAGCGCCGGCTACAAGGTCAACGTCATCCCCACCGAGGCCACCGCCCACGTCGACGGCCGCTTCCTGCCCGGCTTCGAGGACGACTTCTTCGAGACGCTGGGCAAACTGTGCGGCGAGGGGATCGACATCGAGTTCGACCAGAACCAGATGCCGTGGGAGACCCCCTACGACGGCGCGCTCGTCGCCGCCATGGAGCGCTCGCTGATCGCCGAGGATCCCGACGCCCTGGTCGCCCCCTATCTCATGTCGGCCGGCACCGACGCCAAGCACTTCAAGCGGCTCGGGATGAGGACGTACGGCTTCGCGCCGCTGCGCCTGCCCGAGGAGCTCGACTTCACCGCGCTCTTCCACGGAGTGGACGAGCGGGTGCCTGTCGACGCGCTCAAGTTCGGCGCCCGGGTCATGGACCGCTTCCTCGACCAGGTGTGACGGCGAAGAGCAGCCGAGTCGGCTCGAACTGACGAGAATCAGCGTCGAGTCGGCGCGTTATGACGAGCCGACTCGGCGGGGATCTTGGTCAGGACGAGCCGACTCGACGTCGGGGTCACGGGACGAGAGCGGTGAGCGTTTCCTTGCTCAGGGCGGCTACCTCGGCGTGGCCGGTGCGGTGGGCCCAGGCGGCGACCGAGATGGCGTCGCGAACCTGGAGGCGGTGCCAGGCGTCGGGCTCGCGGGGGTCGGAGCCGTAGCTCTCGAGGAATGCCTTCTCGCAGGTGTCGTTGCGGACGAAGTCCTGCGCGGAGAGCCGGGAGAGGTCGTAGAGAGCGGGGCGGAAGCCGAAGCGGCCGGAGTCGATCACGCGCAGGGTGCCGCCATCGATGACCCAGCTGGTCGGCTGCCAGTCGCCGTGGGTGGGGACGAGCACTGTCGTCGGGGTCGGCCACGAGGTGATCTCGTCGCGGAGACGCTCGGTGAGGTCGGCCTCCAGGCCCGCCGTGTCCAGCGAGGCGAGAGCGCGCTCGTCGAGCTCCGGCTCGTAGTCCTCGTCCTCGACGCTGGCCTGGCCGTGGAACGTCGCGAGCAGCTCGCCCGCCTGGCGGTAGATCTCCGGGTCGTGGATGGCGGCCGAGGTGCTCGCCGGCTCGCCGTCGAGGTGGGTCATCACGATGATGCGGGCGTCGAGGTCGGCCTCGACGAGGCTCGGCGCGCGGCCGGCGTCGGTCCAGGGGGCCAGCCAGCTGCGGTGGGCCGCGAGCTCGCGGTCGAGGTGGCGTACGCCTTCGGCCATGGTCTTCACCAGGAACCGGTCCTCACCGGCTGAGAGCACGAGGGCGGTGGTGCCGGCGCGGTGCAGGGCGCTGCGGTCGGCGACCACCTCGGCTCCGGGGAGCCACTGGTCTAGGAGGTCGCGCTGGGCGGGGGTCAGGGTGTCGAGTGCCGAGATCACGGGCGGATCCTGCCAGCGCGGCGAACCCTCACGACACCGTGTCGCGGGCTCATGTCCGAGTTGTTGTCGCCTTGTGGGCGACGCTTGGCTCAGATCGGCAGGACGACCTCGGCGTTGAAGGTCTCCACGACCGGTTCGCCCGCGAGATTGGGTCCGATGCTGGTCAGGGTCGCGTTGCCGATCGGGCCGATCCGCATCCAGGTCGCCGGCGGGGCGTTGAGCACCTCGCGTACGAACCAGGCGACCACGAACGCATGCGTGACCAGCACGATCTCCTCGTCGTGGTGCTCGAACCAGAGCTTGTGCCAGGCGGCGGTCAGCTCGGTGCCGTCGAGATCGCGCTCGGCCTCCGGGACGTCCTCGAACCACTCCCAGCGGTGGGTCGGGTAGTCGCCGCGACGCTCCGCCGAAGGCACCGGCGTGCGGTCGGCGAGAAGGTCGGAGGGCACCGCCCCCGCGCCGAGGCCCTCGGTGAGGATGCGGGCCGTCTCGGACGTACGCCGGCTCGGGCCGTGCAGGACCTGCCGGACCGGACGGAACGCGAGCCGGTTCGCGAGTGCCTGGACCTGGCGTCGGCCGAAGTCGGAGAGGCCGGGGTCGACAGTGTCCCCGCCGGCGGCTTCGCCGTGGCGTACGAGATGGATCACCCGCAGGACCCTAGTATCCGGACGCGCGAGGAGCGCGGAGACGCGCTCAGACCGTCAGCCGCTGCCGGATGATCTTGCGCCGAAGCGTCACCCGGCGGGTGCCGTCGGCGGTGATCCGGACGCGGTCGAGCTCCCAGCCGCCGTGCTCGGCGCGCTCGACGAGGAGCTTGGTGACGATGTTGCGGGAGAACTCACGCGAGAAGATCACCTTGTCGTACTCCCACATCACTCCCGGGCGGGGCGGACGGCGTTCGGCTCGAGCCAAGGCAGCACTCCTTCTGATGGACTACTCAGGAGAACCAGTGTGCCTGAAGAGATGTTCCCCCGGGGTGGTGTTTTCAGTCCCGGGAATCAGACGGCGGAGACGTCGTCGAGAGCGAGCGCGATCTCGGGCGGGAGAGTGAGATCGGCGACCTGGAGCGCCTCCTTGAGCTGAGCCGCGGTGCGTGCCCCGAGGATCGGAGCGGTGACCCCCGGACGGTCGCGTACCCAGGCCAGCGAGACCTGCAGCGGCGTCCACTCCAAACCCTCGGCGGCCTTGGCGACGGCGGTGACGATCCCGCGGGAGCGCTCGTCGTCGAAGGCGTCCACCCGGGCGGAGAAATTCGGGTCGGCGCCGCGGGAGTGCGACGGGATGCCGGTGCGGTACTTGCCGGTGAGCACGCCGCCCGCCAGCGGGGACCAGGCCAGCAGGCCCATCCCCAGCGCCTCGGTGGCCGGCAGCACCTCGTACTCGATGTCGCGGGCCAGCAGCGAGTACTCCACCTGCGTCGAGGCCAGCGTCGCCCGCCCCGGGACGGCCCGCTGCCAGGTCGCGGCCTGGGCCGTCTGCCATCCGCTGTAGTTGGAGACACCGACGTAGGCGGCCCGGCCGCTGCTCAGCGCCATGTCGAGCGCCGTGAGCGTCTCCTCGAGCGGCACCTCGGGGGACCACACGTGCACCTGCCACAGGTCGACGTGGTCGACGCCGAGCCGCTTCAGCGAGGCGTCGAGGCCGGTCAGCAGGCCACCGCGCGAGGTGTCCACGCCCCGGTTGCCGCCGCGCCAGGTGATCCCGCCCTTGGTCGCCAGCACGACGTCGTCACGACCCACGACACGCTCCTCGAGGAGCGAGCCGAGCAGCGCCTCCGAGGCGCCGTCGCCATAGCCTGCGGCGGTGTCGACCAGCGTGCCGCCGGCCTCGGTGAAACCGGCCAGCTGCTCACGGGCCTCGTGCTCGTCGGTCACGCTGCCCCAGGTCATGGTGCCCAGGGCGAGAGACGAGACTCGCAGCCCAGTGGCTCCGAGGAGTCGGCTCTGCATGAGACCCAATCTATCCGGGCCGTCCGCCGTGCCCGGGCCGGACACGCTGTGCTGTGACGGCGGACACTCCGAGAGGGAGGCAGCGGTCGGGTGCTGCGTACATGCCCCTTAGAGTTTCCGCCCGTGGATTATCTGCAGGCGATCGCACTGGGCATTCTTCAGGCACTCACCGAGTTCCTGCCCATCTCATCCAGCGCGCACCTGCGCATCTTCCCCGAGCTGCTCGGCTGGGGAGACCCCGGCGCGGCCTTCACCGCCGTGATCCAGATCGGCACCGAGCTGGCCGTGGTCTTCTACATGTGGCGCAACATCCGCGACATCATCGTGACCTGGTTCCGGAGCCTCTTCAACGCCGAGCTGCGCAGCCACACCGATGCCCGGATGGGCTGGTTCATCATCGTCGGCTCGATCCCGATCGTGGTGATCGGATTCGTGATGAAGGACATCATCGAGCACGACCTGCGCAGCCTGTACGTCGTCGGCACCATGCTCGTGGTCATGGGCATCGTCCTCGGCATCGCCGACCGCATCGGCGCCAACCGCAAGCAGTTCGACGACCTGTCCTGGCGTGACGCGATCCTGATGGGCTGCGCCCAGGCCTGCGCGCTGATCCCCGGCGTCTCGCGCTCGGGGGCGACCATCTCGATGGGCCGCGCGCTCGGCTACGAGCGAGCCACCGTGACCCGCTACGCCTTCCTGCTGGCGCTGCCGGCGGTCTTCGGTGCCGGTCTGTTCGAGATGGGCGAGATCACCCACGGCGCCAACCTCTACGGCTGGGGCCCGACGATCGTCGCCACGATCGTCTCGTTCGTCCTCGGCTACGCCGTGATCGCGTGGCTGCTGAAGTACCTCTCCCACAACACCTACACCCCGTTCGTGATCTACCGGGTCGTCCTCGGTCTCGTGGTTCTGGGACTCCTCGGCGCGGGTGTGCTCACCGAGTGGTGATCGTGACAAACTCACGGATGTGTCTGAGTCTGGCAAGAAGCCTGCCGTAACACCCGCTGCCATCGAGGAGGCCGCCGCGCGCACGATCGCCACGCGCACGGCGGTCGAACGCTCGGTCAGACTCTCGGAGAGGTACGCCGCCGAGGTCCTGCTCAAGCGGGAGGACCTGCAGCTGGGGCGCTCCTACAAGGTCCGGGGCGCCTACAACCTGATGAGCTCGCTGACGCCCGAGGAGCTCTCCCGAGGTGTCGTCTGTGCCTCCGCCGGGAACCACGCCCAGGGCGTCGCGATCTCCTGCGCCCGCCTCGGGGTGCCCGGCCACATCGTGGTGCCGACCAACACGCCCAAGCAGAAGCGCGACCGGATCACCGCCCTCGGCGGCTCGCATGTGACGCTCACCCTGCACGGCTCGACCTACGACGAGGCCTCGGCCTATGCCTACGAGCTCGGCCGCGGGCTCGGCGCCACCTATGTCTCCGCCTTCGACGACCCGCGCACGATCGCCGGGCAGGGCACGGTCGGCTACGAGCTGACCTCCCAGATCGGCGAGCCGCTGGACGTGCTGCTGCTGCCGGTCGGTGGCGGTGGCCTGGCCTCCGGCGTGGCGACCTGGGTGCGCGAGGTCTGGCCGCAGACCCGGATCATCGGGGTCGAGCCCGCGGGCGCCGCCTCGATGGCGGCTGCGATCGCGGCCGGTGAGCCGGTCCGGCTGGAGACGCTCGACACGTTCGTGGACGGCGCCGCGGTCGCGACCGCGGGGAAGGTGACGTACCCGATCGTCAAGGAGTACGTCGACGAGCTCGTCTCCGTGCCCGTCGGCGCGATCTGCGTGGAGATGCTCGAGCTCTACCAGACCGAGGGGATCATTGCCGAGCCCGCCGGCGCGCTCGCGGTGGCGGCCCTGAGCCAGATCGACCTGCGCGGCGCCTCGCGTGTCGGCGCCGTACTCTCCGGCGGCAACAACGACGTCTCCCGGTACTCCGACGTGCTCGAGCGGGCGCTGATCCACCAGGGCCTGCGCCACTACTTCCTGGTCTCCTTCCCGCAGGCCCCCGGCGCGCTGCGCGGCTTCCTCGACGACGTACTGGCCGACGGCGAGGACATCGTCGTCTTCGAGTACGTCAAGAAGTCCAACCGCGAGCACGGCCCCGCCCTGATCGGCATCGACCTCGACTCCGCCGATGGTCTCGAGGGGCTGCTCGAGCGGATGGGTGCCAGCGACCTTCTCATCGAGCGGATCGAGCCCGACTCACCGCTGTTCACGTTCCTGCACTGATGCCCGTGTCAGCCAAGGTTTTGGGGGCTTTCGCCGTCGTCGGCGCCGTGATCGTCTCGGCGTGCTCCAGCGAGGCTGTCGACGCCGGTGGCGATCCTGGCCGGATCACCCACCGCGCCGTCGCAGCGGTCGCGCTTGAGCACCTGCCGACCGACACCTCGACCCGGGCCGCTTCCTACACCGACGAGTCCACGCCGTCCGAGCAGGTCTCGGTCGACCTTCGCTACGGCGCCGACGGCGAGTACGACGGCGACCTGGTCGGCGTGGCCGTCTCGGCTCAGCCGCCCGCGGAGGGCGCGTGCCGGCGCGAGCTCGGGCAGCACTGCGTCGACCTGCCGACCGAGGTGAAGAACGCCGAGATGCAGCTGCGCTGGACCGAGGAGGAGCCCGAGGAGGACCCCGGCAACGTCGGGATCGTGCTGCTGCGCGACGACGGTGAGAGCGCCTCGATCGACTACTCCGGGCCCACGATCACCGGCGACCCTCGTGAGCTGGACATGCCGATCAGCGTCGAGAAGCTGGTCGCCGTCGTCGAGGACCCACGGCTCCGCTACCAGGCGACCTCCTCGACCCTCGCCCTCGGCGAGGAGCTCGACGACTGGGAGGGCGGCGAGCCCGACCCCGAGGCGTACGAGCTGGTGCGCAACACCGACCACGGCATCGCCCAGGCCTATGTCGGCGGCCGGGGTGGCTACGGCGATTACGAGGGCGTCATCCGCTCCCCGCTGCGCGAGCAGTTCGGCGACAAGGCCATCGGAGGGCGGCTGCTGCGGCGCGCCGATGGCGTTCCCGGTGCCGAGGTCGATGTCATCGCCGCGCCGTCCCCTCCCGCCTGGATGACCCGTGAGCCCTGCTCCGCGCCGACGCTTCGTCGGCGCTGCGTGACCACCGAGGGCACCCGTGGCCCGCTGGTCTTCGCCTGGCAGCCCGCCAACGACACTGATGTGGGTTGGGCCTGGATGATCTCGTTGCGCAAGGACGAGGTCGTCGCGGTCCGTTATCGCGGCCAGCCGATGCCGAAGGCCTTCGACGATGCCGCCTTCCTGACCGAGTGGTTTCAAGGCGAGCAGCTCGACGCGAAGGGCGGCGGTGAGGCCGATTCGGAGTTCGCCGACGACCTCTCCCAGTGGTGCGACCGGGAGCATCTCGAGGCCCGTCCGGTCAAGCAGCTCGACTGATTGCGAAAAGGCGTGAACCGGGATTGCAGGGCGGACACGCGACGCCAGAGCCGTCAAACGTGAAAGACTGGCAGCAATGAGTACCACCCCGCACCACGTCGCGTGGCTCGAAGCGAAAGCCGAGAAGTACGTCGAAGACGCACAGGTCTTCACGAGCGCGCGGAGCAGCGATCTTCAGGTCGGCGGGCTCACGGGGGAGCAGTGGGCCACCGTGTATCGAGCCGTCGCCTACGAGCTCCGGGAGTGCGCACGCGAGGTGGCAGAGCACCGGCAGCGCAGCTGGTGGCGCAGAGGCTAGCGACGCGGGTCAGAACCAGCCGGATTTGCGGAAGAAGATCCACATCCCGGTGATCACGCCGCCCATGAGCAGCAGCGCGAACGGGTAGCCGAACCGCCAGTCGAGCTCGGGCATGTGGGTGAAGTTCATCCCGTAGATCCCGGCGATGAGGGTCGGCACCACGATCATCGCCGCGCCCGCCGAGATCTTGCGCATGTCGTCGTTCTGCTGCAGCGAGAGCTGGGCCAGATGGGCCTCGAAGGCGGAGGACAGCAACGTCTCGAGATTCTCGATCGACTCCACGATCGAGGCGAGATGGTCGAGGACGTCGCGGAAGTAGGGGCGCAGGTCGGGGTCGATCCCGCCCTCTCCGTTGGCGAAGCGGCGTACTGGCTCGCGCAGCGGCATCACCGCGCGGCGTACCTCCGCGATCTCCCGGCGGAGCCGGTAGATCCTGGCCGAGTCGTGGGTGCGCTCGTCGGAGAAGACCGAGGTCTCGACCTCGTCGACGTCCTTGGTGAGCTCGGTGGCGACGTCCACGTAGCCGTCCACGATGTAGTCGACCACCGCATGGACCGCGGAGTAGGGCCCCTCGCTGAGGAGCTGCTCGTCGCTGTTCTCCAGCAGCTCACGGGCCGGCGCGAGCCGGGTTCCGCGACCGTGGCGGACCGTGATCACGTAGTCGGGGCCGATGAAGAAGGCGACCTCGCCCGTCTCGACGGCGTCCTCGGAATCGACGTACCAGAGCGTCTTCACGACCAGGAACATCCCGCCCTCGTAGCGCTCCAGCTTGGGCCGCTGGTGGGCGGTCAGCGCGTCCTCGACGGCGAGCGGGTGCAGCCCGAAGGCCTCGGCGACCTCCTCGAGCTCGTACTGGCTGGGCTGGTAGAGCCCGAGCCAGACGAAGTCGCCCTCGTCCTTCACACCGCCGCGCAGCGTGGCGTAGTCGTGCGGTGCGCAGTCGATCCTGTCGCGCGCACCGCCGCGGTAGAGAGCGCTGTCGACGATCACGTTGTCAGGTTAGGGCATGCTGCACGGCATTGTGGGTCGGCTTCGCCGGTGTGGATAGGGTCGCCAGTCGTGGCGACGATGATCCTGGTGAGACACGGCCGTACGACGGCCAACGCATCCGGCACCCTGGCCGGCCGGCTTCCTGGGGTGAGGCTGGACGAGCGTGGCGTGGAGCAGGCGGGCAGAGCGGCCGAGCGGATCGCGCCGGTCCCGCTGGCGCTCGCGGTGACCAGTCCGATGGAGCGCTGCCAGCAGACGCTGTCGGTGATCCTCGAGGGTCGCGCCGAGCAGCCCACCGTCGTCGTCGAGGACGGCGTCTCCGAGTGCGACTACGGCGAGTGGCAGGGAGAGAAGATCACCACGCTGGCGCGTCGCAAGCTGTGGAAGACGGTGCAGACCCAGCCCTCCGCGGTCACCTTCCCCGGCGGCGAGTCGATGGCCGCCATGCAGGCCCGAGGGGTCGAGGCCGTACGCCGCCACGACGCCGCCGTCACGGCCGCGCACGGTGACGCGGCGGTCTGGCTGTGCGTGAGCCACGGCGACCTGATCAAGTCGATCCTGGCCGATGCGCTCGGGATGCACCTGGACCTCTTCCAGCGGCTGCACGTCGACCCGGCCTCGATCTCGGTCGTCCGCTACGGCGAGGGGCGTCCCTCCGTCCTGGCCACGAACACGCACGCCGGCGACCTGTCCTGGCTGGCCCCGAAGCCGGCTGCGAAGAAGGGACGCAAGTCGTCGCGGCGGCGCAACGACGACGCCGTCGTGGGCGGCGGCTCGGGTCCTGAGCCTGGTCTGGATAAGGTTTGACCATGCCTGTGATGCACGCCTTCGACCCGCCCGAGCGATTCGTCGTCGGCACCGTCGGCGAGCCCGGGGCGCGTACGTTCTTCCTCCAGGCGCGTGAGGGAGCGCGAGTCGTCTCCGTGGCGCTGGAGAAGCAGCAGGTCACGGTGCTCGCCGAGCGGCTCGACGAGCTCCTCGACGAGGTGATGAAGTCGGCGCCCGCCGTGGTGCCGGCGATCGCTCCCTACGACCTCGACGACAACGGCCCGCTGGAGCAGCCGATCGAGGAGGAGTTCCGGGCCGGCACGATGACGCTGGCCTGGGACCCCGACGAGGACAAGGTCGTCCTCGAGGTCTTTCCGATCAGCGAGACCGAGATCATCGCCGAGGTCGATGAGTCGGGCCAGCTGGTCGACGAGGACGCCGTGGCGGCGATCGAGCTGGAGGAGCCGGAGCCCGACGAGGTGCTTCTGGTGCGGATCGCTCCGCGCAACGCCCGTGCCTTCGTCAAGCGGGCCGAGGCGGTGCTGGGCGCCGGCCGCCCCAACTGCCCGTTCTGCGGCAGCCCGATCGACCCGGAGGGACACCTGTGTGTCCGGGCGAACGGGTTCAAGCGGCGTGACCCGGTCTGAGCCTGTGGATCCGGCTCCGGAGATCGCCCCCAGCGCCCCCGAGAACGAGGGGACGCTGGAGCTCGTCGGGCGGCTGACCACGGCCTCGAACGCGACGTTCCTGGCCACGCTCGGCGAGTCCGAGGTGGTCTACAAGCCGATCGCGGGGGAGCGGCCGCTGTGGGACTTCCCCGACGGGCAGCTCGCGCACCGTGAGGTCGCCGCGTACCTCGTCTCGCAGACGCTGGGATGGTCGGTGGTCCCCGAGACCTGGCTCGGCGACGGGCCGCACGGCCCGGGGATGATCCAGCGCTGGGTCCACGCCGACGAGAGCCTCGAGCCGGTGACCATCGTGCCGGAGGGGGAGGTGCCGGACGGCTACCTCCGGGTCTTCGACGGCTTCGACGACCAGGACCGGGTCGTCACCCTGGCTCACGAGGACACGCCCGGGCTGCGACGGATGGCGGTCTTCGACGCGATCACCAACAACGCCGACCGCAAGGGCGGCCACGTCCTGCCGGTCTCCGGTGAGCGCCGATACGGCTGCGACCACGGGCTGACCTTCCACGAGGAGCCGAAGCTGCGCACCATCCTGTGGGGATGGCGGGGGCAGGGCTTCGCCGACGAGGAGCTCTCCGGCATCCGGGCGGTCCACGCGGGGCTCGACGGTGCGCTGGGGCGGGAGCTGGCTGCGTACCTGACGGGTCAGGAGGTCGACGCGCTCGGCCGGCGCTGCGAGACCCTGCTCGCCGAGGGGGTCTTCCCACGGCCGGAGTACGACCGTCATGTCATCCCGTGGCCGCCCTTCTGAGACTGGTGGTCCCCGCCAAGTAGGCTGCACCCATGCGCGCATGGTCTGCACCCGAAGTCCCAGAACTGTCCGTCACAGGGCCCGAGGTGCAGCTCTATGACCATCAGCGGGACGCGGTCGTCCCGACGGAGGGTCAGGGGCGGCGTTCGCTGTACGTCTGTGGCATCACGCCCTACGACGCGACCCACATCGGCCACGCCAACACCTACGTCGCCTTCGACCTGCTCCACCGGGCGTGGCTCAACGCCGGCTACGAGGTCGGCTACACCCAGAACGTCACCGACGTCGACGACCCGCTGCTCGAGCGGGCCGACAAGGTGGGGATCGAGTGGGAGGCGCTCGCCGAGCGCGAGACCGAGCTCTTCCGGCAGGACATGGAGGCGCTGCGGGTCGTGCCGCCGCAGCACTACATCGGCGCGGTCGAGTCGATCCCGCTGGTGCTCTCGCTGATCGGTGAGCTCGAGGAGGCCGGCGCGATCTACAAGGTCGACGAGGACGTCTACGCCTCGGTGGCCGTCGACGAGGAGTTCGGCGCCGAGTCGCGGATGTCGCGTACAGAGATGCTGGAGCTCTTCGGTGAGCGTGGCGGCGACCCCGAGCGGGCCGGCAAGAAGGACCCGCTCGACCCGCTGCTGTGGCGTGCTGAGCGTCCCGGCGAGCCGGCCTGGCCCTCGCCGTACGGTCCCGGCCGTCCCGGCTGGCACATCGAGTGCACCGCGATCGCCCTGGAGCACCTCGGTGCCGGGTTCACCGTCCAGGCCGGCGGCTCCGACCTGGTCTTCCCGCACCACGAGATGTCCGGCTCCCACGCGCGATCGGCCGGCAAGGACTTCGCCGAGATCTACACCCACGGCGGGATGGTGGCCTACGACGGCCACAAGATGTCCAAGTCGCGCGGCAACCTGGTCTTCGTCTCAGCCCTGCGCAACTCCGAGATCGACCCGATGGCGATCCGGCTGGTGCTGCTGGGCCACCACTACCGTGACGACTGGGAGTGGACCGACGCCAAGCTCTTCGACGCCGTCGACAAGATCGCCGAGTGGCGCAAGGCCGTCGCCCTCGGTCGCGGCGCTCCCGCGGCCCCGGTCGTCGAGACGGTCCTCGGTGCGTTGGCCGACGACCTCGACGCCCCGCGTGCGGTCGAGGCCGTCGACGCCTGGGTCGCCGCCACCCTCGGTGAGGGCGGTCTCGCCGAGACCTCCGACACTCTCGCCGGCGAGACGATCGCGAAGGTCGTCGACGCGGCGCTGGGCATCAAGCTCTAGCCGAGACGTCACCCCGGTCGGTCGAGGCGTCACGTACGTCGGCCGAGATGTCATCGTTGTGACAGGGGCGCGAGTTCCCGCTGTTCGTCTTCGTGTTCCTGGTCGCGCTGGGGACCGCCGAGCCGTGGTGGACATGGCCGCGGCGGTTGTGATCCTGC